>DASQSR010000109.1:0-7237 GCA_035642295.1 Allostellaceae bacterium
GCGCCCCGCGGATGCGGCACCCGCCGCGCCCCACGCCGCGAATGCGGCGCCTGCCGCGGACCTCGTGGAGCTGATGGCCCGCGGCGACCAGCTGCTCGCCACCGGCGACATGGTCGCCGCCCGCCTCTTCTACGAGCGTGCGGCCGAGCACGGCAGTGCCGCCGCGGCGCGCCAGGCCGGCAAGACCTATGACCCGCTGTTCCTCGCCGAGAGCAACGCGCGCGGCTTGCGCGGCGACCCGGTCGCAGCGGCGCGCTGGTATCGCAAGGCAAGCGCCGGCGGTGACCGGGAGGCGGATCAGTTGATGGCCCGGCTGATGGCGAAATTCGCCCGCTGAGCGCAGGAGAGGAAGCCCCATGACCCCTTCCCGACCAGAGTCTCGCCGCTTTCTCCGCGGCGCTGCCGCGGCGCTGGCGCTGGTGCTTGCCGCCGGCGGCGCAGAGGCCGCCGATCCGCTGGTCGAGCGCGCCAATCGCGGCCTCGTCGAGATCGTCACCGGCAGCGTCGACGGCACCTCGGTGCGCATGGCCGAGGACCTCGCCGACGTGCTCGACGACGGCGCCACCCGGCGCGTGCTGCCGGTGATCGGCAAGGGCGCCTTTCAGAACCTCGCGGATCTGAAGGTGCTGCGGGGCGTCGATCTCGCGATCGTGCAGACCGACGTGCTCGACTATGCCCGCGACCAGCACCTCTACGCCAACATCGACAGCTCCGTTACCTACATCGCCAAGCTCAACAATGACGAGTTCCACCTGCTGGCGCGCAGCGACATCCATGGCATCGCCGATCTGTCCGGCCGCAAGGTCAATTTCGGTACGTCCAACGAGAGCACCGCCTTCACCGCGCCGCGCCTCTTCGATCTGCTCAAGGTGCAAGTCGAGCCGACCGCTTATGGCGAGGCGCTCGCGCTCGAGAAGCTGAAGCGCGGTGAAATCGCCGCCATGGCCGTCGTCGTCGGCAAGCCGGCACCGCTCTTCGCCACGATCCGGCCGGAGGACGGCCTCCATTTCCTCGCCGTCCCGCTCAAGGGCGAGATCGCCGCCAACTATATCCCGGCGCGGCTCGGCCATGACGACTATCCCGGCCTCATTCCCGCCGGCGATAGCGTCGATACGGTCGCGGTCGGCACCGTGCTGATCGCCGCCGGCCTGGCGCCCGATTCCGAGCGCTACCGCAACGTCGCGAACTTCGTCGAAGCGTTCTTCACCCAATTCCCGAAGCTGCTCGAGGCGCCGCATCATCCCAAATGGCGGGAAGTGAACCTGACCGCCGAGCTCCCGAACTGGCGCCGTTTTCCGCCGGCGGAAGCCTGGATCAAGCGCAACGGCACGGCGCCGGTGGCGATGAGCGAGACCGAGCTGCATCAGATCTTCGTCAAGTTCCTCGACGAGCGCACCAAGGCCAGCGGCCACGAAACGCTCACCGCCGAGCAGAAGGATGAGCTCTACGACCAGTTCCGGCGCTGGAAGAGCGAGCACCGGGACTGAGGCGGCGCCTCGCCCGCTCCGGCAACCCCAGCATCTTGAGGAGGCGTTCTTGGCCAAGCGCTATCTCTTTCGCCGCCGTCGGCCCGCCGACTTCCTCTGGTCGGGCCTGCGCCTCGCCGGCGTCGCCGCCACGCTGGCCGCGCTCACCGTCACCGCGGCGGCGGACCCCATGCCCAAGCGCGGCGGCGTGCTCGACTTCGCTGTCGACGCCGAGCCCGGCAATTACGACTGCGATTCCAACGTCTCCTTCGCCTTCCTTCATCCGGTGGCGCCACACTACTCGACCCTGCTCAAATTCGACGGCGCCGACTACCCGCAGGTGAAGGGCGATCTTGCCGAGAGCTGGAGCGTCTCCGCCGACAAGCTCACCTACACTTTCAAGCTCCGGCCGAACGTCCTCTTCCACGATGGCAGCCATCTCACCTCGGCCGACATCAAGGCGAGCTACGAGCGCATCATCCATCCGCCGGAAGGCGTCGTCTCGGCGCGGCAGGTCTACTATGCGGCGATCGACGCCATCGACACGCCCGATCCGACGACCGTGGTCTTCCATCTCCGCTGGCCCGAAGCCGCCATGCTGGCGAACTTCGCCTCGCCCTGGAACTGCATCTACAGCGCGGCGAAGCTCGCGCAGGATCCGCTCTTTCCCAAGACGCACATTCTCGGCACCGGCCCCTTCACCTTCGTCGAGCACGTCAAAGGCGACCATTGGACCGGACGGCGCTTCGACAAGTATTTTCTCCCCGGCCGGCCCTATCTCGACGGCTATGTCGCGCATTTCGTCGCCGGCGCCAAGGTCATCGAGGGGCTCGAGAAGGGCACCCTCGCCGCCGAGTTCCGCAGCGTGACGCCGGCCGAGCGCGACCAGCTCACGGCGGCGATGGGCGATCGCATCTATATCGGCGAGACGCCCTGGCTCCTCGATATCATGGTGGTGTTCAACACCAAGCAGCCGCCCTTCGACGATGCCCGGGTGCGGCGCGCCCTGTCGCTCGCCATCGATCGCTGGCATGCGGCGGAGACGCTGCAGAACACCACCTTCCTGAAATTCGTCGGCGGCATCATGCGGCCCGGCTTCGCCATGGCGACGCCGGAGAGCGAGCTTTCCACGCTCCCCGGCTTCTGGCATGACATCGACGCCTCGCGCGCCGAGGCGAAGCGGCTGCTCGCCGACGCCGGGCAGAGCCACCTCGCCTTCACCCTCACCAACCGCGACATCGCCATGCCTTACGGGCCGGCGGCCGATTATCTCATCGCCGCCTGGAAGTCGATCGGCGTTACCGTCACCCAGCAGAAGCTCGACACCAAGGCCTGGGAAGGCGCGCTCGAGAAGCACGACTTCCGCGTCGCGATCGATTTCGGCGGCGACTATTTCGACGACCCTACCTTGCAGCTGGCGAAATACGTCTCCAGCGACCTGTCGCCGAGCAACTTCTCCCAATCCACCGACCGCTTCCTCGACAGCCTCTATGTCGGCCAGGCGGTGACCAACGATCCGCGCGAGCGCACCCGCATCGTGCGCGAGTTCGAGCGCCGCGCCATGACCGAGGCCTATGCCGTTCCCTTCCTGTGGTGGAACCGCATCGTCGCCGCCTCCGCGGCGATGAAGGGCTGGCACCTGACGCCGAGCCACTATCTCGAGCAGGACCTCGCCGAGGTCTGGCTCGACACTGACGGCCTGCGCGCCCCCTCGGAGCAGCGCCGCGCGGGGCCCTAGGCGAGCGCGATAGCGTTCGTCCGTCGGGCGACAGCGGTTGCGTAGCAACCGCGAGAGCCCTAAGGCGAGCGCGAAAGCGCTCGTCCGACCGGCGACAGCGGTTGCGTAGCAACCGCGAGAGCCCTAAGGCGAACGCGAAAGCGCTCGTCCGACTGGCGACAGCGGTTGCGTAGCAACCGCGAAAGCCCTAAGGCGAGCGCGCAGTGCCCGCCTTGCCGGCGTCGCCGGGACCGGGCAATGTGCCGCCGAGGCCGGCATCCGGCCGAGAGCGGTGACCCCGGATGGTTTCCGTTTCTGTCGAGCAGGCGGCATCGCCATCCCGCGACGCAGCGGCGCCGCGCCGGCTGCTGTTCATCGACAACATCCGCTGGACGATGATCCTGCTCGTCCTCAGCATGCATGCCGTCGACACCTACAGCCCCTTCGGCAATTGGTATTACCGCGACCGTGCGCCGGTCGGCATCGGGACCGCCCTGGTCTTCGGCGTCTATCAGAGCTTTCTGCAGGCCTTCTTCATGGCGCTGCTCTTCTTCATCGCCGGCTATTTCGCCGCGGCGAGTTACGATCGGAAGGGGTTCCGGCGCTTCATTGCCGACCGCGCGGCGCGGCTGGGGATTCCGACCTTCCTCTACATGATGGCGATCGGCCCGCTGACGCAGTATTTCCTCTCGCACAGCTGGGGCAGCGGCGGCTTCGCCCGGCAGTGGCAGACCCATCTCGCCGACGGGGAGTGGCTGTCCGAGACCGGCCCCATGTGGTTCTGCGCGGCTCTCCTCGGCTTTTGCCTCGCCTATGCCGGGCTGCGGCGCCTCGGCTTAACCGAGCCGCGCGTCGCCATGGCCGGCGGCCGGCGCAGCGCGGCGCTCGCCGCCGGCTTCATCGCCCTCATGGCCGCCGCCGGTTTCCTCATCCGCCTCGCCGAGCCGGAAGACGCCGCGGTGCTGAACATGCATCCCGGCGATTTCCCGCAATATCTCCTGATGTTCGCCGCCGGGACCCTCGCCTGCCGCGGCGACTGGCTCACGGGCTTGCCGCCGCGGTTCTGTCTCGCCTTCGCCGCGGCCGCACTGCTGCTCGCGGCGCCGCTCTTCGCCGCGCTGGTCCTCTTCGGCGGCGCCCTTGCGGGCCGCGTTGCCGCCTATTCCGGCGGGCTCAACCTCGTCAGCGCCGGCAAGTGCCTGTGGGAGGCGCTGGTCTGCGTCGGCATGAGCCTCCTCATCCTCTCCCTCTACCGGGCCGCGTTCGATCGCCAGGGGGGCGTGGCGCGGTGGCTCTCCGCCAACGCCTTTGGCGTCTATCTCATTCACCCGCCGATTCTGATCGCCGCGGCGCTGCTGCTGCACGGCATCGCCGTCCATCCGATCCCGAAGGCGGCGGCCTTGACCCTCCTCGCCACCGCCGGCAGCTTCGCCGCCTCCGCCTTCGTCCTCCGCCGCCTGCCGCTGCTGCGCTCGATCGTCTGACCGATCCCACCCTTGGGTTCAGCGCAGCGAGTTGATGATCTCGCGATAGGCGGCCTCCGGGAACGCCTTCAGGGTCGTCGTGCGCACATTGCCGAGCATGCCGAGGATCAGGGTGAAGCGCGCGGCGACCGCATCGTCCGGCGCTTCGTAGACGCCGATGAGATCATAATCGCCCATGGTCATGAAGAAGGATTTGAACTCGCCGCCCATCTCCTTCAGCGCCGTTTTGGCGGAGTCGAGCCGCTTGGGCGAATCCTTCACCTGCCGCATGCCCTGCTCGGTCCATTTGATCAGCATGACATAGGTCGTCATCGCTTGCCTCCCGGTGATTGTGAGGCAGCCGCACCGCCGTGGCGGTTCCGAGCGAGGACGCGCCGCGGCCTCTGAGGGCGTCGGCGGCGCGGCAAAGATGCTGATCGCGGGAACGGCTGCGATATTAGTCTAGCACGGACCGGGGGGTGGGCGGGAGCCTTCCGTCTCGCGCGGCCATCACAGCTCCTCCTCGATCGGCAGCAGCGACAGGAAATCCGCCTGCGTCCGCCGCCACAAATCCGCCGCGGGCGAGGCGGAAAAGCGCAACTCCACGCCGTGGTCCTCCGCCGTCCACAGAGTGTGACCATCGACGAGAGAGAGCTGGAATGAATTGGCGGGCGACATGCCGTTCTCGATGAAGCGCGCCACCTTGGCGGCGAGCGCAGCATTGCTGACGAGCAGCGCGATCTCGGTATTGAGGCGCCGCGAGCGTGGATCGAGGTTGAAGGAGCCGATCATCACCTGGTCGCGGTCGAAGACTGCAGCCTTGGTGTGGAGCTCGGCCTGCGACCTCCCTTGCAGCCAGGTCCAGTCATGGCGGACGAAGGCAGCGTCCGGCCGCAGCTCGTGGAGATCGATGCCGCAGCGGAGCAGCTCGGCCCGGTGCTGCATGAAGCCGGCATAGGCGGCGACCTCGTCGGTCGAGGCCAGCGAGTTGGTGAGTACGCGCACGCGCACCCCGTGAGCGGCAAGATCGCACAATTGCTCGGTGCCGTGGCGGGACGGGATGAAATAGGCGGACTCGAGCAGCAGCTGCCGCTTGATCGTCCCGGCGATCTTCCGATGCAGCTCGTCGGCAACGCGCGGCGTCGAGGTTGCGGGCTTGTTCGGATAGTCGTAGAGGACGCTCGCCTCGCCCCAGAGCAGCCGCGCGGGAATGGTGCTGACGAGATGCTCGAGAGGGGGCCCGTCGAGCTCGCTGCGGAAAGGAAAGCTGGTGTCGGCGGCGATCTCCGAGCGGAGCTTCGCTTCCGCCGCTTGCAGCGTCTGGGACGTCGCCTGGGTGTGGTCGAGGCTCCGGATCGACACGGCCCAGGCGCTGTTCCAGAACGTGTCGAACTCGCGCGAGATGTCGCGAACGACGCGGCCTGCGGCGAAGAGGTCGAGATCCCGGAAATTCGAGGTCTCGTCCGCGGTGAAATAGGCATCGGCAATGTTGCGGCCGCCGACGATGGCGATGGTGTTGTCGACGATGAACGCCTTGTCGTGCATGCGGTGATCGACGCGATCGAAATCGGTGACGAAGTCGAAGGCCTCGAAGCCGCGCGGGGTGAAGGGATTGAACAGGCGCACTTCGAAATTGGGATGGGCGTTGAGCGTGGCGAGCTCGAGCCCGGCGCCTTCGAGCTGGTAGTCGTCGAGCAGCAGCCGCACTCTGACGCCGCGGTCGGCGGCTTGCAGCAGCGCCTCGAGCATGGTGCGGCCGACCGTGTCGCCGGCCCAGAGATAGTACTGTGCGTCGATCGTGCGCTGGGCGAAGCGGGCGAAGGCATAGCGCGCCGCGAAGGCGGTGCGGCCGGAGGTGATGAGGTCGAAGCCGGACAGCCCCGGATGCCTCGCCGCCTCGGCCTCGAAGACCCGGCCGAGCCGCGTCTCCTGGGGATCGCTCAGCGCGTGGCTCTCGATAGGGTGCGGCGGCCCCGGCGGCGCCACCACCCCGGCGCAGGCGGCGAGCAGCAGTAAAGCTGCGATCGGGACCACATTATTCAGCAATTTCATACGGATGCGGCCCTCTTCGACCGGTCGCGACGGCGCCGATACAAATAGAACGCCGGCTGCGGCCCGGTGTCGCTCGCACGGGGCGCCGGCGCTCGCCCGCGTCCAACAATGGACACGACCCCGCCGCGGGGGCACAATCCGGCGCCGAGAGGGTCACGCGCCCAAAGGAGCGATCATTCCATGCTGATGCTGTTCTACAGCCCCGGCGCATGCTCGATGGCATCTCATATCGGCCTCGAGGAATGCGGCGCCCAGTTCGAGCTGAAGCCGGTGGCGCTCGCCAAGGGCGAGCAGCGCAGCCCCGACTACCTCAAGATCAATCCGCGCGGCAAGGTGCCGGCGCTCCGTCTCGAGGATGGCAGCGTGCTCACCGAGAATACCGCGATCTTGAGCTATCTCGGCCTGCGCTTCCCCGAGAAAGGTCTGCTGCCCAAGGACGCCGCTGCCGCGGCGCGCTGCATCTCGATGATGGCGTGGCTGTCGAACACGGTGCATCCCGCCTTCACCCACATCTTCCGCCCCGAGCGCTTCTGCGAGGA
>DASQSR010000110.1:0-5687 GCA_035642295.1 Allostellaceae bacterium
GAAGGCGGCTATGTCGACCGGGCGGTGATCCGGCCGCTCGCGGCGCCGCTGCAGCCCCAAGGCGGGCTCGTCGCGCTGTTCGGCTCGCTGGCGCCGCGCGGCGCCATCCTGAAGCGCTCGGCCGCCGACCAGCGGCTCTTCGAGCGCGAAAGCCGCGCCGTGGTCTTCACCTCGCTCGAGGATCTGGCAGCGCGGATCGACGACCCCGCGCTCGAGGTCACGCCCGACGATTTCCTGGTGCTGCAGAATGCCGGGCCGACGAGCCCCTCGGCCATGCCGGAAGCCGGCTATCTGCCGATTCCCACCAAGCTGGCGCGCGCCGGCGTCAAGGACATGGTGCGCATTTCCGATGCGCGCATGAGCGGCACCGCCTATGGCACGGTGGTGCTGCATGTGACGCCCGACGCGGCGAGCGGCGGGCCGCTGGGCAAGCTGCGGACCGGCGACCCTATCCGTCTCTCGGTGAAGGAGCGGCGGCTCGACGTCCTCGTCGATGCGGCCGAGCTGGCGCGGCGCCCCGCGCCGCTCCCGCCGCCGCCGGCGCGCGGCTATGCCCGGCTCTACCGCGAGCAGATCCTGCAAGCCGATTTCGGCTGCGATTTCGATTTCCTGCGCCGTGCCCCGCTGGCTGGCGCCGCATCACGTTCCTGACCCAAGCCTAGAGGAGACATCGGCGATGAAGACCTATACGCCCGGCACCGTCGCCCCGCCATCGGGACCCTACAGCCACGCCGTCGAGATCCCGGCAGGCGCCCGAATCCTCCATCTCGCAGGGCAGATCGGCATCGCCCCGGACGGCAGCTTGCCCGCCGATTTCGAAGGGCAGGCGAACCGGTGCTGGGAGAACATCAAGGCGATCCTGGCCGCCGCCGGGATGAGCGTGCACGACCTGGTGAAATGCACGCATTTCCTCACGCGCGCCGAGGATGTGCCCGCCTATGGCCGGATCCGCGCCCAGCATCTCGGCGACGCGCGGCCGGCCTCGACGCTTCTGGTCATCAGCGCGCTGGCGCGGCCCGGCATGCTGGTCGAGGTCGAAGCGATCGCGGCGAAGGCCTGAGCCGATGGCACGCTACGACCTGGTGCTGCGCGGCGGCACCGTCATCGACGGCAGCGGCTCCCCTCCCTTCACCGCCGATGTCGGCATTACGGCAGGACGCATCGCGGCCATCGAGCGCCTGGCGGAGCGAAGCGGCGCCGCCGAGATCGACGTCGCCGGCCTCGCGGTGGCGCCCGGCTTCATCGACGTCCACACCCATGACGACCGGGCGCTGCTGTCGCAGGGCGAAATGACGCCCAAGGTAAGCCAGGGGGTCACCACGGTGATCGCCGGCAATTGCGGCATCAGCCTTGCGCCGATCGTCGCGCGCGACGACCTGCCGCCGCCGCTCGACCTCATCGGCGCCAAGCAGTACGGCTTTCGCCGCTTCGGCGATTACATGGCGGCGCTCGACGCCGCGCCGGCGGCGACCAACGCCGCCCTCCTCGTCGGCCATTCGACCTTGCG
This sequence comes from Allostellaceae bacterium, assembly GCA_035642295.1. GTDB lineage: Bacteria > Pseudomonadota > Alphaproteobacteria > ATCC43930 > CGMCC-115725 > DAHUYF01. The sequence continues at coordinate 1,508 of DASQSR010000110.1, forward strand.
CGCCTGCGCGATGGACCGCTTCGACCGGCCGGCGAGCGAGCGCGAGATCGAGGCGATGGCCGAGCGCCTCGCCGAAGCGCTGGCGGCCGGCGCCATCGGCCTGTCGAGCGGGCTCTGGTACGCCCCGGCGAGCGCGGCGCCGCCTGCGGAGCTGACGGCGCTGGCCCGCGTGCTGAAGCCTGCCGGCGCCACCTATACGACGCATATGCGCGATGAAGGCAGCCATGTGCTCGACAGCCTCGACGAGACCTTCGCCGTCGGCCGCGAGGCCGAGGTGCCGGTGGTGATCTCGCACCACAAGGTGACGGGAAAGCCGAATTTCGGCCTGACGCAGCGGACGCTGCCGAAAATCGAAGCGGCGATGACGCAGCAGCGCGTCGGCCTCGACGCCTATCCCTATATCGCCTCCTCCACCGTGCTGCGCCCGGACTACATCGCCTTCGCGCTCAAGATCCTCATCGCCTGGTCGAAGCCGCATCCCGAAGCCGCCGGCCGCGAGCTCGCGGCGATCGCCGCGGAATGGGGCGTGAGCCAGGAGGAGGCCTGCGCCCGCTTGCAGCCGGGCGGCGCCATCTATTTCACCATGGACGAGGCGGATGTGCGCCGCGTGCTCGCCTTTCCCTACACGATGATCGGCTCCGACGGGCTGCCGCATGACACGCATCCGCATCCGCGCCTGTGGGGCACCTTCGCCCGCGTCCTCGGACATTACTGCCGCGAGGAGAAGCTCTTCCCGCTGGAAGAAGCGGTGCGGCGCATGACGGGACTGCCGGCGGAGCGCTTCGGCCTCAGCGGGCGCGGCCGGCTTCGACCGGGCGCCTACGCCGATGTCACCGTGTTCGATCCGGCGACAGTGATCGACCGCGCCAGCTTCGCCGAGCCGAAGACGCCGGCCGCGGGGATTCACCTGGTGCTGGTCAACGGCGAAGCGGTCTGGCGCGACGGCGCCGCCACAGGGGCGCGCCCCGGGCGCGCGCTGCGCCGGCAAGAGATGCAGCGGGAGGCGGCGGCCGCCTGACGGCGGCCTGGCGCCTCCGTTGATCAGCCCTAGGCGGCGCGCTGCCGCGCGCTTAGTTGAACGCAGGTGATGCTCTCGCTTTCCCACGCCGGCCCGACCATTCTCGCGGCCTTCCTGGCCTCGCTGGTCGAATTCGTCGAGGCGCTGACCGTGGTGCTGGCGGTCGGCGTCACGCGCGGCTGGCGCCCGGCGCTGCTCGGCGCGGCGCTCGGCCTGGCGCTGCTGCTGCTGCTGGTCGCAGTCCTCGGTCCGGCCCTGGCGCTGGTGCCGCTCGGCGCGCTGCAGCTGGTCGTCGGCGTGCTGCTGCTGCTGTTCGGGCTGCGCTGGCTGCGGAAGGCGATCCTGCGCGCTGCCGGGATCATCCCGCGGCATGACGAGGGCGCGGCGTTCGCCAGCGAAACCGCCGCACTCGGCGCCGCGGGGAGCGGCAGCGCCTGGGATGTCCTGGGCCTTGCCGCGGCGTTCAAGATCGTCGTGCTGGAGGGGCTCGAGGTGGTGTTCATCGTCATCGCGCTCGGCGCCGCCGGCGGGTTGCTGCTGCCGGCAGGACTCGGCGCCGCGGCGGCGCTCGCCGTGGTGGTGGCGCTCGGCGCGCTGCTGCACCGGCCGCTGGCGAATGTGCCGGAGAACGCGCTGAAGCTCGTCGTCGGCGTACTGCTTTCCGCCTTCGGCACGTTCTGGGCTGGCGAAGGCATGGGCGTCCCCTGGCCGGGCGCGGATTGGGCGGCACTCGCCCTCGTCGCCGGCTTTGCCGCGACGGCGGCGCTCAGCATCGCGGCCTGCCGCGGGCGCGCCGCGAGGCCGGCGCTCGAGCCCGGCCCGCACGGGGATTGAGGTGCGCGCGCTTTCCGCCATCCTCAAGGAGATCGCCGGGCTGTTCGTCGATGACGGCAGCCTGGCGCTGGCCGTGCTGGTCTGGGTCGCCCTCGTCGCCCTGCTCGCCCGGCTGGCGCCCGCCGCGGGCTGGGAGGGCGCAGTGCTGTTCCTGGGGCTTGCCGCGCTCCTCGCCGAGAACACGCGGCGAAGCGCAAGGCGGCGATAGGCTGACGGCGCTTACGCCATGGCGCCGAGGGCCAAGCGCAACCGCCGCGTCGCACGGTCGAGCTCGGCGGCATTCATGCTGGCAAAGCCGAGGCGCGTCGCGCCGATCGACCGGCCGGAGGTGGTGAAGGCGCTGCCCGGCATGATCTTGACCCCCTTGGCGCGGGCGGCGCGGGCGAGCGCGTCGACATCGATCGCGTCGGTGAAGTTGACCCAAATGGCAAGGCCCCCATCGGGCAAGGTGAACCGGACGCGATCGCGAAAGCGCTCGCTCAGGAGCTGCGCCATCAGCAGCCGGCGCTCGGCATAAAGCCGCATCGCCCGCCTGGTATGGCGGTGGATCTCGCCGTCCGCGATCAGCTCGGCGATGGCGAGCTCCATCGCGGGATCGCCCTGGCGATCGATCATCATGATCTCGGCGGCGGCGCGATCGACAAAGGCCTTGGGCGCGGCAATGTAGCCGAGGCGCAGGCTGGGCGCGAGCAGCTTCGACATCGAGCCGATATAGACGACCTTGCCCCAGGGATCGACGCTCGCCAGCGGCAGCATCGGCTGGTGCACGAAGTGGAATTCGTGATCGTAGTCGTCTTCGATGATGGCGAAGCCGAATTGCTCCGCCAGCGCCAGCAGCCGCAACCGCCGGTCCGGCTTCAGCAGAACCGTGGTCGGGAAGTGATGGTGCGGCGTGACGTAGACGACGCGGACCCGCCGCTTGCGGCACGTCGCCTCCAGCTGGTCGATGCGCATGCCGGACTCATCGACGCCGACCGAGAGGACTTCGGCCCCGGCGGCGCGAAAGGCTTCGCGCGCCGGCGGATAGCACAGCTCCTCCATGACGACGGCGTCGCGCGGCCCGGCCAGAAGGCGGGTCGCCAGATAGATCGCCATCTGGCTGCCGCGGGTCAGGCAGATATTGTCGGCCGTGGTGGTCAAGCCGCGATCGACGTTGAGCATGGTGGAAACCGCCTCGCGCAGGGTCCGCGTGCCGCGGGGATCGCCGTAGCCGAGGCGATTGTGCTGCGCCGCCTGGGTCAGCATGGCGCGATAGGCGCGGCCGAGCGCGGCGACGGGCACGTGGCGCGTGTCCGGCGCGCCGTCGTCGAAGAGCAGGTGATCTTTTTCAGGCAGGAATGGCGGAATATTGGCCACCGTTCCCACCATGCGGAAATCGGGCCGATCCGGCATCGGCGCCGGGAGGGGACGGCGCGGCGCCCGGTGACTCTCCTTAAGGACCGGCAGCTCCGAGGAGACGAAAGTCCCCCGCGTGCGATCGGCCTTCACCCAGCCTTGCGCGGCCAGCTCGTCATAGGCATCGACCACGGTTTTCCGGTTGACCCCGAGGCTTTCCGCCAGCTCGCGCGTCCCCGGCAAGGCGCTCCCCGGAGCCAGCCGGCCGCGGCGGATCTCTTCGATCAGGGCATGCGCGATCTGCAGGTAGACGGCGATGCGGCCGCGATGACGGACGGCGATCTTGAAATTCCACGGGCGAAGCAGCTGGACCCCCTGACATTTCAAAACTGGATGTTCAGCCTGGACCATCACCAGCATAGCCTGCTGTGACGGTGAGAAAACAGAAAACCGTGAATTAACGGGAGGATCGGGCCCCGATCAGGCGCGGGCGGTCGCCGAACCTTGCGAAGGCAGGCGTCTCATGTCGCAGTCACGATTAAGGCCGAATTGCCTCAACTTCTACGAGCTGTTGGCGCAGGCCGTGGCGCTCATCTCGCCGACCATGACCGCGGCGCTGATCATTCCGGTCATGTATTCCAACACCGGGGATTGGAGCTGGCTGTCCTATGCCCTGGGGACGGTCATGCTGTTGTTCGTCGCCTACAATCTCAACCAGTTCGCGCGCCGGTCCGCCACCTCCGGCTCGATGTATGCCTATACCTGCCGCGGCCTCGGCGTTACCGCCGGCGCCATCAGCGGCTGGGCGCTGATCTGGGCCTATCTCGGCATCTCCATGGCCGGCGTCACGGGCGCCTCGATCTTCGCCGACACGCTGCTCGGCATGATCGGACTGCATGTTCCCTTCGTCGTCCTCTTCGCGACCTGCGTCCTCATCGCCTGGTACTGCGCCTGGAAGAACGTGCAGCTCTCGGCCTTGCTGATGCTGATCCT
>DASQSR010000111.1:0-16928 GCA_035642295.1 Allostellaceae bacterium
TTGCGTCTCTTTGCTTAACGGCGATGCAAACAGTACGTTCTGATGCTTAACAAGCACTAAATACAATTTTAGACAATATGTTGAGGTAATACGCGGGGCACTCTGCTGGCAATAAAGGCTGGCGCCGAGCAACGAGGCTGCGCGCCCATGTAAACAAGATACTATGACCAAGGCGCCGCTCGATCTGGTCTGTCCCGGCCGGGACGCGTTCGCGTCGATGACGGCGGGCCAGGTGGATGCGCCGATCGACGTCGCGACACGCGACCCGATACCGAATCTTCGCAGGAGCGGCGCGCACGAGCGCTGTTCACGGCCGCAGGAGCAAGACGGAGCAAAGCTTCGCCGAGCTTTCGTGCGCAAGATGTCGTTGAAGTCCGTAAAAAAGTTTCCTTCGGGATAGAGCAAACGGTGCGTTCTTATGCTTAACAAGCACTAATTCGAATTTTAAACGAAATGTTCAGGCTACGCGCGCACGCTGCCGGCAATAAAAGCTGGCGGAGAGCACTGGCGAGGAGCCGGGGTCTTGTCCGCCTTTCTCCAAAGGCGCCACGAGGCTGCGCGCGCAGGCAAACGAGATACCATGACCGAGGTGCCACTCGATACGTTCTGCCTTGGCGCGGAGGCTGCGGTGGTCGCGTCGGCGATGCCCGCCGACGGAACCGCGCCCCGCCGGCGCGTTCTGTCGGGCCCCATGATCGCGGACGCGGTTCGGCTCTTCGACCTCGCCGTCGTGCTGGGGGCGGGGCTGTTCAGCCACTTCGTCTATGGCCTCTACACCGCGGGAGGGCTGAGCCACGATCACGGCCAATATGCGCTGGGCGGCACGCTGACGGCGCTGCTGTTCGTTCTGATCGGCCAGTACCGCCGCAGCTATCAGTTCACGGCTCTCGGCGATTTCCCGGGCCAGCTGCCTGTGGTCGCGGGCAATCTGCTGCTTGCCGGCGGTGTGCTGGCCGGCGCCTGTTTCCTCATGAAGATCTCGACCAGCTTCTCGCGCGGCTGGGTGCTGCTGTGGATCGGGTCGGCTGGCCTGGCGCTGGCGCTCGGCCGCGGCGGAATCGCGCTGGCGCTGAAGCGTCTGGTCCGCGCCGGGCATCTTCGCCGGCGGCGCGCGGTGATCGGCGAAGAGACGGCGGTGCCGCCGCTGCTTGCCGCGCTCCGCGAGGGCGGCGAGGAGCCGGTGGAGATCGTCCGCGTCTTTTCCTACGCGCGCGCCGCGGGTGCGACGGGAGCAGCGTCGACGGACGAAGACGCGGCCGAACTCGTTGCCGCGCTCCGCGGCTTGCCGGTGGACGAGATCATCGTCGCCTGTCCGGAAAGCGGCAGCGAAAGCCTGAAGCCGCTCATCGACCGCCTCAAGGTCCTGCCGGCCGACATCCGGCTGAGCCTGCCCTCGATCATGCGCCACGTGCCGGTCCGCAGCGCCAGCATGGCCGGATCCGTGCCGGTCATCGATGTCGCCGTCAATCCCCTCGGCCACTGGCAGGTGCTGGCGAAATCGGTGTTCGACTTCAGTCTCGCACTGCTGCTCGCCATCCTGCTCGCGCCGGCCCTCGCGATCATCGCGCTGCTGATCAAGCTCGACAGCCGCGGGCCGGTGCTCTTCGTCCAGGAGCGGTTCGGCTTCAACAACAATGTCATCCGCGTCATCAAGTTCCGGACGATGTATGTCGACAGGGCCGATCCCTCGGGCGCCTGCCACACCGTGCGCGGTGACGCGCGCGTCACGCGGATCGGGCGGCGCCTCAGGGCGCACAGCCTGGACGAGCTGCCGCAGCTCTTCAACGTTCTGCGCGGCGAGATGTCATTGGTGGGGCCGAGGCCGCATGCGCTGGCCATGAAGGCAGGGGAGCGGCTCTATCATGAAGTCGTCAGCGACTACTTCGCGCGCCATCGGGTGAAGCCCGGAATAACCGGCTGGGCGCAGGTCAACGGCTTGCGCGGCGAGATCACCTCGCTCGAGGCGGCGCAGCAGCGCGTCGACTACGATCTCTACTACATCGATCACTGGTCGATCTGGCTCGATCTCGGGATTCTGCTCCGGTCGGTCAAGGTGATGTTCGACACCAAAGACGCATTCTAGCGGCGGGCCGCGCCGGTCCGCCGGGGCCCGGAAGAAAACAACGAAAATTATCGACAAATACCGGCATTTCCCGCATTTCGGAATTCTTAATGATCGGTCGATACGCTTGCTATCGGCCGACCGGTGCGACCGTCCCAGACTGCCGGTGGTCGCCGAACCGATTTTCCGGGGAGTGCTCACATGAAGCGGCTGCCGCTCATTCTGTCGATCGCCGTCCTCCCGCTGACCGCGCTCGCCGCCGAGCCTTCGGTCGCGCCCGGCGGCGCGCCCGCGACGGAGTGGGTCTGGTGCCACGCGGACGCGATGGGCCGGGTTGGCGCCGGCGCGCCGGAGCGGGCCGAGCTCTCAATCTCCGGCACGACCGTATCGGGCCGTCTTCTCGTCGATAACAAGGAATATGCGCGCCTCGAGGGCGTGATCTCGCCGGCCAGCGTCAACACCGGCGTCGATGGCGCGACGACCCGCGTCTGGCAAATCACCGCGACTGAGACGATGCTCGTCGGCGGCCGTCCGGCGCAGAAGCTGGTGCTCGAGGGGGCCTACACGAAATACCAGAGCGCCGATGCCGCATCGGGCCCGAGCAACCGCTCCTACGAGGTTCTCGCCCTCTCCAAGGCCGACGGCAAAGATGCTGCGGTGATCATTTCGCGGGTAGAGCCGCCGGCACTGCTGCGCGTCGCCGAGCGCTGATCGCAGCCGCCGTGCTTCGGCGCTCACGCCGAAGCACGGCCCACCCGGTTTATTCGTAGTCCGGGACGGGTAGGCGACCGGCAGCCACGTGCTCCGCCAGCGCCTCGAATTCGCCTGCCATGCTCTCGAGCAGCGCGCTGGTGCGGCGATCGGTCATCGTCGCGGCCAGGTGCCAGCAGCGTTCCGCCTGCCGCTTCAGATAGGCGACATCGTGCGCGGCGCGATGATCCCTCACCATGCTGCCCCTCCGCTCCCCTTGAGCCGATTGCGTCACTCTATGGCCTTCGCCGCACCCGGGGTGTGACGGGCGTCACAGGGGCCTTGCGGGCTGGCGGCCCGCGCTGCTGCCGGCGATACTGAGGCAGCCGGCAGGGTGCTCGGCGGCGATCAGGGAGGCGAGAATGAAGCTGCTCTATTTCGACGATTTCCGCCTGGGCGTGCTCCGGGGCGAGCGCGTGGTCGATGTCTCGCCACAGGTGCAGGACATCCCCCATACCGGCCCCCACGATCTCATCAGCGGTCTCATCGAGCGCTTCGGCCAGTACCGGCCGCGTCTCGAGGCGGCCGCCGGCAAGGGGGAGGGGATCCCGCTCGCCTCGGTCCGTGTTCGCCCGCCCTTGCCGCGGCCTGCCACCATCGACTGCATGGCGGTCAATTACCTCGAGGACGGCACCCTGAAGGAGCCGGCGCCGATCAATGCCTTCCATAAGGCGCCGAGCGCCATCGTCGGGCCGGGCGACACCATGGTGCTGCCCGACGTCCCCGCCACCATTTTCGAGGGCGAGGCCGAGCTTGCCGTGGTCATCGGCAAACGCGCCAGCCGCGTCAGTGCCGCGACGGCGATGGACCATGTCTTCGGCTATGTGAACTTCATCGACGGCTCCGCGCGCGGCCTGCCGCCGGCCGGCAACACGTTCTTCCAGATGAAGTCGCGGGACAGCTTCGCGCCGATTGGGCCCTACCTCGTCACCGCCGACGAGGTCGCCGATCCGCACCGGCTGCAGATTCGCCTCTGGGTCAACGGCGTGCTGAAGCAGAACTTCAACACCTCCGACATGGCCCATCGGATCCCGCGCTGCATCGAGTGGCTGACCTCGATCCACACGCTCATGCCCGGCGACATCATTGCCACCGGCACCAATCACCGCGGCTTGAGCGCGTTCCAGGACGGCGACCGCATCGAGCTCGAGACCGAAGGCCTCGGCCGGCTCGGCATCGACGTCCAGGACGCGCTGAAGCGAACCTGGTCGCGCGACACCCGGCTCGAGCACAAGCAGAAAGGGCTCGAGGGAGCCGCGACGCCGCAGCTCACCGGGAAATACGCGCCGGCGCGCTAGGGCGCGACGAGGCGGTCAGGAGCTCGGCGCGCCCAGCCGGCGGAGCGGCGCCACCTTGCCGCGGCCGGCATCGTGCGCAGCGCCGTCTGCCACCGCCGGCTCCTCGGCAAAATGCTCGGCGGCGAAGTCGACGAAACTCCGCACCTTCGCCGAGAGATGCTGCCGGTGCGGATAGACGGCGACGATGGGGAATTCGCCGAAATGATAGTCCGGCAGCACGCGGACGAGTTGGCCGCTGCGCAGCGCGTTCTCCGCGGTGCGGCTGCACGCCATGATGATGCCGCGCGCATCGCTGGCGGCTGCCATCAGCGTTGCGAGGCTGTTGGTCTGCAGATTGCCGGACACCGGCACCGCCACGTCGCCTTCGGGCCCGACGAGGCACCATTCGCGCGTCAGCTTGTCGAAGCCGCGGTACATATAGGCGATGCAGTTATGGCGGGAGAGATCGCTTGGCTGGCGCGGCGTGCCGTATTTCTCGAGATAGGCCGGCGCGGCGCAGAGAATGACGCGGAATTGGCCGAGGCGCCGCGCGATCAGGCTCGAATCGTTCTGCGAGCCGAAGCGAATCGCCGCGTCGATGCCCTCTTCGACGAGATCGACCATGCGGTCGGTGGTCGTGAGCTCCACGGCGATTTCCGGGTAGGCGGCGCTGAAGCTGCCGATCAGAGGCGCCACGCTATAGGAAAGCACATTCGCGACATTGAGCCGCAGCGTGCCGCGCGGGATCGAGTTCATGATCGAGACGCTGCGGTCGGCCTCCTCGAGCTGGTCGAGGATGACCGCGCATTGGTCGTGATAGATCTTGCCGGCCTCGGTGACGCTGAGCTTGCGGGTGCTGCGGTTGAGCAGCCGGACGCCAAGGCGTTGCTCGAGCCATTGCACGTGATAGGTCACGGTCGCCGGCGACATGTTGAGCCGGACCGCCGCCGCCGCGAAACTGCCGCTGGCGACGACGGTAGCGAAGGTGGTCATGCTTGTTATGCGGTCCATGCGGCCTCGCGAAAAAGAGTGGCTGGGCCCCGGCGACGCGACGTAGGTTAGTTCCCCTGTATCAAAATGGGTTGTGCCGCCGCTCGTTCTAGAGCGCGCCCGCACTGATTGGATCGGCGCGCTGAGGTTTTCTGCGGCAATTCGACAGCATCGAACGGTGTCTTCGGCGGTGTTGCCGTAATCGACGGTCGAAGACTGTCTTCGACCATTTCTGCGTTATCGCTGAACGCTGCCCAAGCGATCCTCCGATGCGAGAGGGGAAGCGACACCGTCGCGCCCGGTTCAACGGAGGAGAGGATCATGATATCGATCTCGCGCGCAGGAAGTTTCGCTTCCATGGCAACGCTCTTGCTTGTCGCGGCGGCGGTGCCGAGCGCGCTGGCCCAGTCGACGCAAGGTGCGCCGAGCTACCAGTTTCAGGACACAACCTCCAACTCCTTGCGCGAGCAGGTGATCCGGCAATCGGCCGGTCCGGCAGCTGCTACGGCCTCGACCGCGGCGCAGCCGACCTTCCAGGATGTGACTTCCAGCGCCTTCCGCGAGCAGGTGGTCCGCCAATCGGCGCACTCGGCGGCCGACGCATCGTCGTCGGATGCGGGTTCGCGCTACGCCTCGACGGCGGCGATGGTCGCGGGCAAGCGCGACGTGGTCGGAAGCGCCGGCGCTCAGGACGATTTGGCGCGGCAGATCTACCAGCCCGGCAGCCGGCCCGCAGGCTGGTGACGACAGGGTCGCCGGCGCCCCAGCGCGGGCGCCGGCAGGCCGGCAAAGCCGGAACAATGCCGCGCGCGTGATCAATGCCCGACCGCCGGGCCGGTGCCGGGTTCCGGCCTGCGCATGAGGAACACCAGCGGCACCAGCCCCAAAAAGATCAGACCGAAGAGCCAGAAGCTGTCGATATAGGACAGCGTCGCCGCCTGCTGCTGCACGATCGCGTAGAGCTTCGCCTGCGCCTGCTGCAACGCGTCGACGGCGCTGGCGGAGCCCGCGAGATAGCTCTGCTGCAGGTTCTGGATCGTCGACTGATAGAGGTTGCTGTAGGGCGTCACGTGCTCGATCAGCACGCTTTGATGATATTGCTCACGCCGCGCGATGAGCGTCGTCGCGACCGAGATGCCGACGCTGCTGCCGATGTTGCGCATCATGTTGATGATCGCCGACGCATTGTTGGATTTTTCCGGCGGCAGCCCGATAAAGGCGACGGTATTGATCGGGATGAAGAGAAAGGCGAGGCCCAGCGACTGGTAGGCGCGCGCCCAGGCGACCGTCGAATAGTCGATCTCGGCATCGAAGCGCGTCATCCACAGCAGCGCGGCGCCGGTGGCGACGAGGCCGAAGGCAATGAGGAAGCGCGGGTCGATGCGCGACACCAGTATGCCGACGACCGGCATCATGAACATGAGGCCGAGACCGCCGGGCGAGATCACCAGGCCGGCATCGGTGGCGGTGTAGCCGAGCTGGGTCTGCACGAAGAGCGGCAGCAGCACCGTGCTGCCGAGCAGGATGAACCCCAGCATGAACATCAGCAGATTGCCCACGGCGAAATTGCGGCGGGCGAGGAGGCGGAGATCGACGATGGGATCGGCGCTGCGCAGCTCCCAGATGATGAACCCGCCAAGCGCGAGGACCGCGGTGATGGCGAGACCGGTGATGAAGTGCGACCCGAACCAGTCGTCCTCCTGGCCCTTGTCGAGCACCACCTGCAGCGCGCACATGCCGATGGCGAGCAGCGCGAAGCCGATATAGTCGAGGCGAATGCCGGCGCTGAGCCGGGCCTTTCGCCGAGCGACGAACTCCGGCGGATCGACCAGCACCTGGCCCGCCAGCAGCGTGAGCAGCACGCCGACGGGCACGTTGAGCAGGAACACCCAGCGCCAGGTGAAATTGTCGGTGATCCAGCCCCCGAGGGTCGGGCCGATCGCCGGCGCAAAGACGACGGCGATGCCATAGGCGGCGAAGGCGAGGCCGCGCTTCTGCGGCGGGAAGCTGTCGGAGAGGATGGCCTGAGCATTGGGCTGCAGGCCGCCGCCGGTAATGCCCTGGAGCCCGCGCGCGATGATGAGCGTCGGGAGGCTGGGGGCGATGCCGCAGAGCAGCGAGGTGATGCTGAAGCCGATGATGCAGCCGAGAAAATAGCGCTTGCGGCCGATCGTCGAGGCGAGCCAGCCGCTCATCGGCAGGACGATGGCGTTGGTGACGAGATAGGAGGTGAGCACCCAGGTCGATTCGTCGGCGCTGGCTGCGAGGCTCCCGGCGATATGCTGGAGCGCGACATTGGCGATCGAGATGTCCAGCACTTCCATGAAGGCGGCGAGGCCGACGGTCGGGGCCACGATCCAGGGGCTGCCGCCGGCGCTCCCTGTCGCCCGCGTCGCGCTGGCAGCATCGCTCATCGCCGGACGCTCAGCGGATCTCGACGCTCGGCACCACCGACATCCCGGGTCCGAGCGGACGCGATGGATCGAGCGGCCCGTCGAAGACGATCTTGACGGGCACGCGCTGCACCACCTTGACGTAGTTGCCGGTGGCGTTTTCGGGCGGCAGCAGGCTGAAGGCGGCGCCGCTGCCGCGCTGGATGCTGTCGACGTGGCCGTGGAAGGTGACATCGGGATAGGCGTCGACCTCGATATCGACGGGTTGGCCGACGCGCATGCGCGCGAGCTGCGTCTCCTTGAAGTTGGCGGTGATCCACACCTTGATCGGCACCAGCGCCATCAGGTTCTGCCCGGCCTGGACATAGTCGCCGGGGGCGACGCTTTTGTGGGTGATGTGGCCGGCCTCGGGCGCGACGACACGCGTGTAGGAGAGGTTGAGCCGCGCCTGCTCGACCTGGGCGGCGGTGCTCTTGAGATTGGCGTCCGCCACGGCCACCTGGCTTTCGGCGACGCCCTGCTGCGCCTCGGCGGAGGCCAGTTTCTTCTGAGCGGCGACGAGGCTGGCCGCGCTGCTGCGCGCCGCGGCGATGTCGTTGTCGAGGGTCTGACGCGAGACGACGTGCTGCTCGGCCAGCGGTTGATCGCGCTTCAGCTGGCTTGACGCATTGGTCGCATTGGCTTCGGCGACGCCGACCTCGGCGCGGGACTCTGCCGAATTCGCATAGGCGGCGCTCAATTGCGCCTTGGCCTGCGCCAGGCTGCCGACCGCCGCCGCCTCCGTCGCCTGCGCCTGGTCCAGCTTCGCCTGGTAATCGGCGGGATCGATCTCGATGATCGGCTGCCCGGTCTCGACCCTCTGGTTGTCGTCGACCAGGACGCGGGCAATGCGTCCCGCAACCTGCGGCGCCACCTGCACCGTATGCGCGTCGATGAACGCGTCGTCGGTCGACTCCCAGTTGCGCGCCTGGAGCCACCATAGGGTGCCGCCGCCGATGATCGCCACCGCCAGCACCAGCAGGCCGGTGAGGAGCAGCGGGCGCGACCGCCGCGGCCGCGGCTCCGTGGCCGCAGCGACCCGCGGCCGCGCACCCGGATGCTCCGCCACGACCGGCGAAGCCGCGCTCTTGTCGTGCAGGCTCATCCGGAACCTCGCTTTCTCCGGCGCCGGGGGGCCGCTTCACCCGCGCATCAAGGCCACGGCAGGGCTGCGCCGCTGCCGACCTCGCATCTTCGTATAAATAACTTACCAGTCAGTTATTATGCAAGAGTTCTCTAGCCCCGCTCCGAAACGCCTGAAATTGACGGGAAAGGCCGGTTAGCCGGCCGCGGCCATTTGCGGCTCGCCGATCGCCTCGGCGACCGCGTCGTCGATGCGCTCGCACCAGACGAGGCGGGCTTTGCGCCGCGCCTCCTCGGGAATGTCTTCGAGGTCGCGCTTGTTGCGCGCCGGGAGCAGCACGGTGGTGATGCCGGCCCTGACGGCGGCGGTCACCTTTTCCTTGATGCCGCCGACGGGCAGGACCAGGCCGCGCAGGCTGATTTCGCCGGTCATCGCCGTGTCGCCGCGCGTCGCCCGGTTGGTGAGCAGCGAGACCAGCGCCACCGTCATGGCGACTCCGGCGCTGGGGCCGTCCTTGGGGATGGCGCCAGCCGGCACGTGAATATGGATGTCGCTCCTGGCGAAGATCTCCTCGTCGATGCCGAGCGGGCGGGCGCGCGATTTCACCAGCGAGAGCGCCGCTTGCGCGCTTTCCTTCATCACTTCGCCGAGCTGGCCGGTGAGGATGAGCCGGCCGCCGCCAGGCGTGCGCGTCGCCTCGATGAAGAGAATGTCGCCGCCGACCGGCGTCCAGGCGAGCCCGGTGGCGACGCCGGGGACGCTGGTGCGCATCGCCACTTCGTTCTCGAAGCGCCGCGGCCCCAGGCTCTCGGCAAGATCGCCGGCATCGATTGGGACCGGCTCGGTCGCTCCCTCGGCAAAGCGCATCGCGACGTGACGAAACACGCCGCCGATGGCGCGCTCGAGATTGCGCACGCCGGCCTCGCGGGTGTAGTCGCGGATGACGGCGGCGAGCGCCGCGTCGGTGATGCTGACCCGTTCCGGCGAGAGCCCGTTGGCATCGAGCTGCCGCGGCACCAGGTAGCGCCGCGCGATCTGCAGCTTTTCCTCCTCGGTGTAGCCGGTGAGCTCGATCACCTCCATGCGATCGCGGAGCGGACCCGGCACGGTGTCGAGGACGTTGGCGGTGCCGATGAACATCACCGAGGAGAGATCGAAGGGAACGCCGAGATAGGCGTCGCGGAAGGTCGAGTTCTGCTCGGGATCGAGGACCTCGAGCAAGGCCGCCGAAGGATCGCCCTGGATGCCGGTGCCGAGCTTGTCGATCTCGTCGAGCATCATGACGCAGTCGCGCGTGCCCGCCTTGCGGATGCCTTGGATGATGTTGCCGGGAAGCGCGCCGATATAGGTCCGACGGTGGCCGCGGATCTCGGCCTCGTCATGGACGCCGCCGAGGCTGACGCGGACGAACTTGCGGCCGGTGGCGCGCGCGATGCTTTGGCCGAGCGAGGTCTTGCCGACGCCGGGCGGGCCGATGAAGCACAGAATGGGGCTCTTGCCGCCGGGCTTCAGCTTCTGCACGGCAAGGTATTCGAGGATGCGGCGCTTTACTTTGGCAAGGCCGAAATGATCCTCGTCAAGGACGCGGCGAGCCTCGGCGACGTCGATCGCCCGCTTGGTGGTGACCGACCACGGCAGATCGATGAGCCAATCGACGTAGGTTCGCGCCATGCCGTATTCGGCCGCGCCTTCGGGCATGCGCTCGAGCCGTGCCAGCTCCTTGTTGGCCTGGCTCTCGACCTCGGGCGGCATCTTCGCTTCGGCGATGCGGTGCTTCAGCTCCTCGATCTCGGCGCCTCTTGCATCTTCCTCGCCGAGCTCCTTCTGGATGGTCTTGAGCTGCTCGCGCAGCAGGAACTCGCGCTGCCGCCCCTCGACCTTCTCCTTGGTCTGCTGGCTGATCTGCCGCGACAGCCGCAGCACCTCGATGCGATGACCCAGCAGCTCGGAGACGCGCTTCATGCGCAACGACACGTCGACGAGCTCGAGCACGCTCTGCTTTTCCGCCGGCTCGAGGTCCATCACGCTGGCGATGAGATCGGCGAGCCGGCCGCCGACCGTCAGGCTCTGGATGGCGGCGCCGAGCTCGGGCGGCGCCTGAGGCAGCAGCTCCAGCGCCTCCATCGCCTGGCCGCGCAGATGCAGCAGCCGCGCCTCGAGCTCGGCCGTGCGCACTTCGCTCTCGCCGATCCGTTCGATCCGCGCGACCAGGAAGGGAAAGCCGGGCAGGAACTCGAGAACGCGAAAACGATGCTGGCCCTGGACGACCATGTGGTGGCCGCCATCGGCGCCGGTGACATAGCGCAGCACGCTCGCCGTCGTGCCGATCTGGTAGACATCGGCGGCGCCGGGATCTTCCACCTCCGCGTCGTGCTGCAGCACCAGGCCGACCGGGAGCTCGCGCTGGACCGCCGCCTGCGCCGCGGCGATCGAACGCGGGCGGCCGACGGAGATCGGCAGCATGGTGCCGGGGAACAGCACCGCGCCGCGCACGGGAATGATGATGATCGCGTCCTGCGGGAGCGCGGGCAGCTCGTTGGGCGCGGGGGCTTCGTTCGTCGCCATGCGTCTACCGGAGCTTGCGGAGCACGAGCGTCAGGCAGCCATCGGCAAGCTCGCGCCGCGCCACCTCGTAGCGGCCCGGAGGCAGCGGAATCTGGCGCTCGAACCGGCCTTGCGGAATTTCCAGACGGTGAATGGCAGAGGCGCGTTGCACGTCCGGTGCCGGCCGGTTGCCGGCGATGAGCAGCACGCTCTCCTCGAAGCCGATCTCGAGCCGCGACGCATCGATGCCGGGCAGCGCCGCCACGATCGACAGTTCCAATCCGGACTCGAAGATGTCCACCGGCGGCTCCCAGACCGGGCCCATCTCCGCCTCGCCGAGGCGGAAGAACTGACGCCGCAAGCGCTCGGCGCGCGCCAGCGCCTCGCACGCTTCGGCCCACATCCAAGCTTCGAGGTCCCGCCCGTTCATTGCTGAAGGTCCGCCCCCTCAAACGAAGGCGCCGGCCCGGCCGGCGCCTGACTGAGGTGCACATAAGGGAGCGGCGGGGTGCTTTCAAGCGGCGCCGCCCTCCGATCTTGCCTCACCCGCCGGAGAGCGCCGCCGCGGCCCGCCGCACCGCGGCCGCTCGCTCCTGCAGCATCGGCTCGGCGAGAGCCCGCACGCGGGCCACAACCGCGGCCGAGGCGCGTGCGGTCGATCCGGCGGCGAAAGGCGGCTCGGGGTCGTATTCGACGACGAGCTGGATTGTCTCCGCCGCCTCGCGGCCGCAGATCTCGTCGACCACGGCCAGGGCGAAATCGATGCCGGCGGTGACGCCGCCGCCGGTAATGAAGCGGCCATCGACGACGACGCGCTCGGCGACCGGCTCGGCGCCGAAGGCCTTCAGCGCCTCGCGCGACATCCAATGGCAGGCGGCGCGGCGACCTCTGAGCAGCCCGGCGGCGCCGAGCGCCAGCGAGCCGGTGCAGACCGAGGTGACATAGCGCGCGTCGGCGGCGGCGCGGCGGATGAAACTCAGCATCTCGCCATCGGTCATCACCTCGTTGACCCCGGCGCCGCCGGGAACGCAAAGCAGATCAAGCGGCGGGCAGAGCGCGAGCGTCGTTGTCGGCAGCAGCTGGAGGCCGCGCTCGGACCGGACCGGCTCGAGCGATTTGGCAATGAGATGCGTCTCCGCCCCGGGCATGCGCGAGAGAATCTCGTAGGGCCCGGTCAGGTCGAGCTGCGTCAGGCGCGGGAACAGCAGAAATCCGATACGGAAAGGGGCGGCGGTCATGGGGCGGGCTCCGGTGGCGGAAGCCGCATTTTGCCGGCGACAGGGCTTGGCGCAAATGACATAGTACCCTCATTTTCTGCCAAGGACCTCTGCCATGCGCAGGATCGTCATCGTCGCGTTCGACCGGGCGCAGCTGCTCGACCTTGCCGGCCCGGTCCAGGTTTTCGCCACCGCCCGCGACCTCGCAGCCCGGCACGGTCTTCCCGATCCCTACGAGGTCGTGGTCCTCTCGCCGGCGGGCGGCGCCATCGCCACGTCCTCCGGCGTTTGGCTGCTGACCGAGCCGCTGGCGGCATCGGCCGGGAAGCCGGCGGATACGCTCATCGCCGTCGGCGGGCCGGGGTCGCGACCGGCGCAAGACGATGCGGCGCTCATTGGCTGGATCAGGGGCGAAGCGCGCCGGGCGCGCCGCGTCTGCTCGGTGTGCACCGGCGCTTTCCTGCTCGGGGCGGCCGGTCTCCTCGCCGGCCGCCGGGTCGCGACGCACTGGGCGGCGGCCGAGGAGCTGCAGCGGCGATACCCCGAGGCCAAAGTCGATCCCGATCCGATCTTCGTGCGCGACGGCAAGGTCTGGACCTCGGCCGGTGTCACCGCCGGCATCGATCTGGCGCTGGCCTTGGTCGAGGAGGATCTCGGCCGCAGCATCGCGCTGGCTGTCGCGCGGCATCTCGTCGTGTTCCTGAAGCGGCCCGGCGGCCAGTCGCAGTTCAGCGCCCTGCTGCGCGGCCAGACCAGCGATGCGGGCCGCTTTGCCGGGCTGCACGAGTGGATCGCCCAGCATCTGGCGGGCGATCTTCGGGTCGAGACGTTGGCGGCGCGGCTCGGCATGAGCCCGCGCAATTTCGCCCGTCTCTATCGCCAGCGCACGGGGACGACGCCCGCCAAGGGTGTCGAGCGGCTGCGTCTGGAAGCCGCCCGCCGCGCGCTCGAGGAAAGCGTGGCGCCGATCGCTGCGATCGCGCGCGCCTCGGGCTTCGGCGACGAGGAGCGCATGCGGCGCTCCTTCCTGCGCCACCTCGGTGTTCCGCCGCAGCACTACCGCCAGCGCTTCGCGCGCGGCAGCGCCGGCGATTTGACCCCGGCACGACGCGTCGGTACGATTTGAGGCAAGCGTCAAGGGCGCTTGCCGACAAGGCTCCGGGGAGATCGGCCGTGACGGACGTCTTTCGCTTCGATCCGCTGACCTTGCCGCCGGAATGCGAGGCGCTCCGCAGCGAAGTGCGCCACTTCATCGCCGAAGAGAAAGCCGGCGGCCGCTGGCGCTCGGAGAGTGATTTCACCTCCGGCCATTCACCGGAGTTCAGCAAGCGCCTCGGCGCGCGCGGCTGGATCGGCATGACCTGGCCCAAGAAGTATGGCGGCCAGGACAAGAGTTTTCTCGAGCGCTATGTCGTTACCGAGGAGCTGCTTGCCGCCGGCGCGCCGGTCGGCGCGCACTGGGTCGCCGACCGGCAGAGCGGGCCGCTGATCCTCCGCTTCGGCACCGACAGCCAGCGCGAGCAGATCCTGCCGCGCATCACCCGTGGCGAATGCTTCTTCTGCATCGGCATGAGCGAGCCCGACAGCGGTTCCGACCTGGCCTCGATCCGCACCAAGGCGGTGCCGGTCGAGGGCGGCTGGGAGCTGAGCGGCCGCAAGATCTGGACGTCGAACGCGCACCGGGCGCACTTCATGATCTGCCTCTGCCGCACCGCGCCGGTCGATGCCAGTGACCGGCACAAGGGCATGTCGCAGCTCATCGTCGATCTGAAGTCGCCGGGGATCTCGATCCGGCCGATCAAGAACCTGGCGGGTGCCGCGCATTTCAACGAGGTGCTGTTCGAGAACGTCTTCGTCCCGGCCGACCGCATGATCGGCGCGCCCGGCGACGGCTGGAAGCAGGTGACGAGCGAGCTCGGCTACGAGCGCAGCGGCCCGGAGCGGTTCCTCAGCAGCTTTCGCCTGCTGGCGGAATTCGTGCGCCGTGCCGGCCCCGCGCCGGACGCGCGCGAGGCCGAGGCGATCGGCCGCCTCGTCGCCCATCTCGCCACCTTGCGGCGCATGTCGCTGTCGGTCGCCGGCATGCTGCAGAAGGGCGAGATGGTCAATCTCGAAGCCGCGGTGGTGAAGGATCTCGGCACCAATCTCGAAAAGGAAATTCCCGAGATCGTCCGTCTCGTCGCCCGGCGCGGCTACGCGTCGAACAATGCCGATCTCATGGAAGAGGCGCTCCGCTACGGCGTGCTCAACGCGCCCGCCTTCACCATCCGCGGCGGCACGCGCGAGATCCTGCGCGGCATCGTCGCGCGCGGGCTCGGGCTCCGATGAGCGACACGCTCGTCGCCGAGGTGGCGGGAAGGCTCTTCGCCGACCTTGTCCCGCCCAAGCTGGTCAACGACGCCGAGAACGGCGAATTTCCCGCGGCGCTCTGGCAGAGGGTGAACGACGCCGGTTTTCCCGACGCGCTCGCCGCCGGCGCGGCGTCGGCGGGCGACCTTGCCGGGATGGAGGATGCGGCCGCGATCCTGCGCGAAGCCGGCCGCCATGCCGCGCCGCTGCCGCTCGCCGAGACGATGATCGCGCGCTGGCTGCTGGCCGGCGCCGGAATGAAGGCACCGGAAGCGCCGCTGACCATCGCCCCGGTCGAGCGCGACGGCGGCTTCGAGATCGGCCGCGCCGGCAAAGGCTGGCGGATTTCCGGCCGCGCGACCGGCATTCCCTGGGCGCGGGAGGCCGCCGGCATCGTCGTGGTGGCGCAAGGGCAGGTGGCGCTGATCCCGGCGAAAGCGGCCGATATCCGGCCCGGCAAGAGCCTCGCCGGCGAGCCGCGCGACGCGCTGTCGCTCGATGCCGAGGTCGAAACCGGGCCCGCCGCCGCCGGCGCCGATGCCGCGCTCGTCTATCGCCTCGGCGCGCTGAGCCGCGCGCTGCTGATGGCCGGCGCGCTCGACGAGGTGCTGAAGCTCACGGTGCAGTACGCCAATGACCGCGTGCAGTTCGGCCGCCCGATCGGCAAGTTCCAGGCGATCCAGCAGCAGCTTGCGCTGCTGGCGGAAAACGTCGCCGCGGCCGGCGTGGTGGCGGCCGCCGCCGCCGAGAGCGCCGCCAATCGCGGCGATTTCCCGTTCGCCGTCGCCATCGCCAAGGCGCGCATCGGCGAGGCGGCCGGCAAGGTCGCGGAGATCGCGCACCAGGTGCACGGCGCGATCGGCTTCACTCACGAGCATCGGCTCCATCATTTGACGCGGCGCCTCTGGTCGTGGCGCGACGAGTTCGGCGTCGAAAGCGAATGGCAGCAGGAGCTGGGCCGCATCGCCGCGGCGCGCGGCGGCGACGGACTCTGGCCGCTGCTCACCGCCTGGTGAGGATCTCATGTCCGACAGCATCCGCTACGAAGTCGCCGACCGCATTGCCACCATCACCTTGAACCGCCCCGAGCGGATGAATGCGTTCACCTGGGAGATGGTCGACGCCTGGGCGGCGGCGCTGACCGAGGCGCAGAGCGACGACAAGGTCTTCGTCGTGATCGTTACCGGCGCCGGCAAGGCGTTCTGCAGCGGCGGCGACATCCAGGGCATGGGCGAGCGCGGCGAGCGCACGCCGCTGCAGCGCAAGAACGAGCTGGCGGGCCACGTTCACCGCATCCCGCTGGCGCTCGAAAGCGTCGACAAGCCGGTGATCGCCGCGATCAACGGCGCCGCCGCCGGCGCCGGGCTCGACTTGGCGCTGCAATGCGACTTGCGCTACGCGGCGGCGAGCGCGCGGCTCGGCGAGACCTATGTCCGCGTCGGCCTCGTGCCCGGGGCCGGCGGCACCTGGTTCCTGCCGCGCCTCGTCGGCACGGCGAAAGCGCTGGAGCTGTTCTGGACCGGCGATCTCATCGCCGCGGAAGAGGCCGAGCGCATCGGCATGGTCAACAAGGTGCTGCCGGACGAGCAGCTCATCGACCACGTCCGCGGCGTCGCCGACAAGATCGCGCGCGCGCCGCAGCTCTCGGTGCGCTTCATCAAGCGCGCCGTCTACCAGGGGCAGCGCATCGATCTGCGCACCAGCCTCGACCTCATCTCCTCGCATTACGCCGTGGTTTCGTCGTCGGCCGACCATCGCGAGGCGGTGAGCGCTTATCTCGAGAAGCGCAAGCCGAATTTCACCGGAAGCTGAGGCAGGATGGCGGTCCCGCGTTCGGGAAGGGGGATACCGACTCCGTAGGGTGTGGATGGCGCGCGGCGCAAGCCGAGCGTGTCGCCTCGAGCGTTTCGCGCCGTGCGACACTCGGGTATGCTCCCTGGCCGGATGTCGCGCCCCCTCCCGCCCTTCCAGCTCACCCGCGAAGCCGTTCTGAATGACGCCATCCGCGCGCTGGTTCGCGCCGCGGATCCGGAGCTGCGACTGATGACGTCCGAGGAGCACCGCGCCTCGATCGCGGGGCTCCTTGCCGAGCGTCCGGAGGATGGCGACGTCTGGCTCTTCGCCTATGGCTCGCTGATCTGGAATCCGCTCATCCATTTCTGCGCCAAGCGCGTCGGCACGGTCCGCGGCTATCACCGCTGCTTTTGCCTGTGGTCGCGCACC
>DASQSR010000112.1:0-3104 GCA_035642295.1 Allostellaceae bacterium
GGAAGCGAAGGCGCGCGCCGAGGCGCTGGGCGCCAGCGTCAGCGGCAGCATCTCCGGCAAGACCGATTATCTCGTCGTCGGCGCCGAAGCGGGATCGAAGGCGGAGAAGGCGAAGGCGCTGGGGGTCAAGACGCTGAGCGAGGAGGAATGGCTGGCGCTGGCGCAGCGCGACTGAGCGACCGGCCGGCTGGCGCGCGGCACCGGCGATGCATGCTCGCGCGTGAGCACCCGCCGGCAGGGCGCCCCTGCCCCTCCGCGGCCCATGCGTGGTATGCTGTCGCCTTAAGGGGAGGCGCCGAGGTCTGACGCGCCGGGAAGGCGGTCGGAGCGCCGGCTTCGGAGGTTCCATCCCGAGAGCGGGAGGCGGGAATGCTCAATCCCACGGAAGTGCTTGCCGAAGCGCTGGGCCAGCATCTCGCCGACGGCTACAGAAAGACATTCGGAGAAGGCGAGCCCGAGGCCGCGGTCGGGCTTTACGAAGCGGCGCACTTGATCATCGAGCGCATCGGCAGCAGCGACGCGCTCTATCACGATGCCCAGCATACGATGATGGTGGCCCTGGTCGCGCAGGACATTCTGCGCGGGAAACGCCTCGAGGAGCCGGTCTCTGCCGCGGACTGGTACCATTTCATCATCGCCGCGCTGGCCCATGATATCGGCTATGTGCGCGGGATTTGCGCCGGCGATACGGCGAAGCGGTTCGTCATCGACGACGACGGCAACAGCGTCGTCCCGCCGCGCGGCGCGTCGGATGCGTTCCTGACGCCTTACCATGTCGACCGGTCCAAGATCGCGGTGCGCGAGCGCTTCCGGTCGACGCCCCAGGTCGACGCCGAGCGGATCGCGCGCGCCATCGAAATGACGCGGTTTCCGATCCCCGACGGCGCGACCCACGCCGAGACCAATACCGAAGCCGGCCTGCTTCGCGCGGCGGACCTGATCGGTCAGCTCGCCGACCCGCTCTATCCCAGCAAGCTGACCGCGCTCTATTACGAGTTCATGGAGATCGGCTACCTGACGCAGCTCGGCTATCACAATCCCGCCGACCTGATCCAACGCTATCCGAACTTTTTCTGGAACACGGTCGAGCCCTATCTCCATCCCGCCCTCCGCTATCTCGACCACACCATCGAGGGCAAGCAGTGGATCGCCAACCTCTACAGCCATGTGCTGACGGCAGAGCACGACCGGATGGCGGCGGGGCCCCAGCCCGGCGCAAAGTCGCAGGAATGAGGCCGAAGGGAAGCCGGCCGCTCGCGACGCGAGCCCGCCAGCCCGCGGGCTAAGCCTGCCGGGCCCGCCTGACCGCGCCGATCACCGCGAAGCGGCTGTCGGCGAAGCGCCGCGACGCACAGCGCAACGGCAGCACCTCGTGCGGGCACTGGCTGGGGAAGAAGAGGATGTTGTTGTTCGCGGGCGCGATCTCCGCCGCCGGCGCGCCGCATTCGATGCGGCCACCGGCAAGCCGCGTGTTGTAGAGGCGGAAGGCGCCGCCGTTGAACCCCTGGGGCTCGCCGTGAAAATAGAAGGCGTAGCTGATCGCGCGATCGTCGACCTCGGCGAAACCGATCTCGCCGGCGAGCTCGGCGCGCGCGCCGTCATTCTGGGCGAAGAGCGCGCATTCGATCTCGCCGATGGCGAACTCGCCGATGCCGAAAGCGGTGGTGAGCTGCGGCACCAGCGAGCGGATGCGGTCGCGGAAGAGGCCGGCGAAGCGGCCGAACTCGCGCAACCGCAGCGTCCCCTCGCCCGCCGCGGCGAACTCGCGCTCGCGCGCCAGCGCGAACTTGACCAGCTCGCCGAGGAACGCCTCGTCGATGAAGTTGTCGACCAGTAGATAAGGCGACTTCTCGGGCTCCGGTTGCGGCTCGGCATCGGGATTGCGCACCAGCGCCATGGCCGATGGCGACGCGTCATCGGCAGCGTTGAGCGGCGGGTCGGTGATGAGCCCGACCAGGTCCGTCGAGGAGAACATGAACGAGCGCCGTCCCGCGTCGAGATGGATGTTGAACGGGCGCGCCGGCCGGCCGCCGCCATAGCTCTTCTCGCCGATCGAGGAGACGAGCGAGCTCAGCAGCGGATCCTCGCGGCGCAGATAGAGCGTGCGACTGTGCCCGCCGTTGAGCAGCAAGGTGACGCTGAGTTCCTCTTCGTTTGGCAAGCTGGCCTCTCCGCTTTCCTGGGAGCCGGGACTCGGCGGCGCCGAGCCGCCCGGCTCGCCTTCCACATAGCGCCGCCATGGTTAACGAACCCTTGCGAGGCTGCGACACTCTTGCCCTTTTTATTTCGAGTTGACTGAGAGAACCCGCAGAATAACTTACGGTTTCATGCCAAATGCTGTGGGCGCCAAATAGTCGCACCGACGTGGTGCCGGGACGTCGCGCCGGCGCGAAGCGCGCGTTGACAATCGCGCGATCGACCCCATCTCGACCGTGCGTTCGCAACATCGCGCCGCGAACGCGTGCGATGAGGCGCGGCGCGGAAGGAAGCCCGGTGAGCGATCTCCTCCATCTCCCGTGCCCCGCTTGCGACACGCTGAACCGCGTGCCGCGCGACAAGCTCGCCGCCGGCGGCAAATGCGGCGCGTGCCACCAGCCGCTGTTCACGGCACATCCCGTGGCGCTCGATAGCGCGCGCTTCCTGCATCAGCTCGACAAGAGCGACGTGCCGCTGCTCGTCGATTTCTGGGCACCGTGGTGCGGCCCCTGCCGGGTCATGGCCCCGGAATTCGAACGTGCCGCGGCGCGGCTCGAGCCGCAGCTGCGGCTGGTGAAGGTCAATATCGACGAAGCGCCGGCGCTGGCGCAGCGCTTTGGCATCGCCAGCATTCCCACGGTGATGCTGGCCGTTCATGGCCGCGAAATTGCGCGGCAGCCGGGCGCCGTCACCGCGGCGCAGCTCGAACGCTGGGTACGCACCGAACTCGCGCGTCAGCCGATACCAGGCTGAACGATCACGACCGGGCCGTTGCGGCGCTCAGCGCCAATGCCTGCCGTGCCAGCCGGAATGGAAGCCGAAGCCGAAGCCGATGCTGGCGTAACCCGGACCGCCCCAGCCCCAGTAGTAGGGATAGGGATAATAGGCGGGACCGTAGGGATAGGCGT
>DASQSR010000113.1:0-3885 GCA_035642295.1 Allostellaceae bacterium
GTCACGAGTGATCGATGCATGGCGTGGACGCGGCCTTCCCGTTTCGGCGCGGACGGTCACCGGCGAGCCTTTCTGGGCGACGCAGGAGATTGCCCTGGCGCCCGCTCTGCTGCGCGCCACCACGGAAGCGCTGACGACCTGACCATGCGGGTGAGCGAGCAGGCTTGCGTCTTCCACTGCGCCGGCGAGCGCCTTGTCGGCGTGCTGCATGCGCCGCCGTCGTCCGCCGCAACGCTCGGCGTTCTCATCGTCGTCGGCGGCCCGCAGTATCGCATCGGCAGTCATCGTCAGTTTCTGCTGCTGGCGCGCACCTGGGCCGAAGCGGGCATCCCGGTGTTTCGCTTCGACTGTCGCGGCATGGGCGACAGCTCGGGGGAGTTTCCCGGGTTCGAGCAGACCGGTCCCGACATTGCCGCCGCCGTCGATGCGTTCTTCGCCCAGATGCCGGCGCTGCAGCGGGTCGCGCTCTGGGGGCTGTGCGACGGCGCGACGGCGATCTCCGGCTATGCTTGCAGGGATCGGCGCGTCGCCGGAATCGCCTTGATGAATCCGTGGGTGCGCAGCGAGGCGGGCCAGGCGCGCACGCAGCTCAAGCATTACTATCTACAGCGGCTGACCGATCCCGATTTCCGGCGCAAGCTGATGCGCGGCCAGTTGCGGCTGGGCCGGTCTTTGCGCGACGTCGCGGCAAATGTCGCAAAAGCCTTCCTCGGCCGGCCGCGCGGCGGCTCCCACGGCAGCGACGGTCCGACCGACACGCTCATCGAGCGCATGGGGGCGGGGGTGCTGCGTTATGGCGGGCCGGTTCTGCTGCTGTTGAGCGGCGAGGACCTGACGGGGAAGGAGTTCGCGGATGCAGCCACAGCCTCGCCGCGCTGGCGCAGGATCTTCGCAGAGCAGCAGGTGAGGCGACACGAGCTCCCGCTGGCGGATCACACCTTCTCGCGGCGCGCCTGGCGCGACCAGGTCGCGCTATGGACGCGCGACTGGCTGGCGGGGCTCGATCGCGGATAGTGTCCGACCTTGCAACCGGGTTCCGCCCCTCTCCTTGAGTGGAGCGGGGCACGGGTGGCGTTGCGAAAGCATCACGCGCGGATGTTGTGATGGCGCAGGAGGTCGTAGAGCGTCGGCCGGCTCACGTCCAGGATCTTGGCCGCCTGGGTGACGTTGCCGGCGACTTGCGCCAGCGCGTTCTGCACCGCCTCCCGCTCGGCTCGCTCGCGCGCCTCGCGCAAGGTGGTCGGGCTCGCGGCGGCGCGTTCACCTACCGGCAAGTCGAGATCCGCGGCGGTGACATGCATCCCGTCGGCCATGATCACCGCGCGCTTCACCCGGTTTTCCAGCTCCCGGACGTTGCCGGGCCAGGGATAGCGGGCGACCGCCTCCATCGCATCGGGTGACAGGCCGCGGATGTTGCGGCCGGTCTGCTCGGTGATGGTGTTGAGGAAATGCCGCGCCAGCAGCACCGGGTCGCCCGGCCGCTGGCGCAAGGGCGGTATGTTGATGGCGAGCTCGCTCAGGCGATAATAGAGATCCTCGCGGAACAGGTTGGCTTTTATCAGCTCGTCGGGCTTGCGGTGGGTGGCGCAGATGATGCGCACATCGACCGAGATCTCCGACCGTCCGCCGACCCGCTCGAAGTTGCGCTCCTGGATGAAGCGCAGCAGCTTGGCCTGAAGCGGCATGGGCATGTCACCGATCTCGTCGAGAAACAGCGTGCCTTGATCGGCGAGCTCGATCTTGCCGATCACCTGCTTGTGGGCGCCGGTGAAGGCGCCCTTCTCATGGCCGAAGAGCTCGCTTTCGAGCAGGTTCTCAGGGATCGCCGCGCAGTTGATGGCGACGAAGCGGTGGCTCTCGCGCGGGCTCAGCTCATGGAGCGCGCGCGCGATCACCTCCTTTCCGGTGCCGCTCTCGCCGAGGAGCAGGACGCTCACCGAGGTCGGCGCCACGCGCTCGATGACGCTGCAGGCGTTCAGCATCGCCGGCGCGCCGGTGACGAGGCCGCGCAGCGGCGAGCGGCGATCCATCTGCTGCAGCCGACGGTTCTCGCTTTCGAGCGCATGGAGATTGTAGGCGCGGCTGACGATCAGCCGGATCGTGTCGGCGTCGATCGGCTTTTGATAGAAATCGTAGGCGCCAAGCGCGATCGCCTTGAGCGCGTGCTCGCGCTCGTCGCTGCCGGTGACGACGATGATCTTGGTGTGCGGGAGGACCTGCCTCAGCTTCTGGAGCGTCGCGAGCCCCTCGCTGGCGCCGTCGGGGTCGGGCGGCAGGCCGAGATCGAGCGTGACGACGGCGGGCTGGTGGTGTTCGGCCAGCGGCAGCGCCGACTCCCGGTCGGTCGCTGACAAGACCTCGTAATCCTCAAATGTCCAGGCCAGCTGGCTCTGCAGCCCGAGATCGTCCTCGACGATCAGCAATTTACGTTTGGCTTTGCTCATGATCTCGCTTCCGTCTCCGCTGCCGCTGCAGACGAGGATGATGGGCTAGGTGCTGACGACAATAGGCAGGCTCATGCGCATCGTGGTGCCGTGGCCAGGCGCGGTGACCACGTCGAGCGTTCCGCCGAGCGACCGGGCATATTCCCTGCTCTCATAGGCGCCGATCCCGTAGCCCGCGCCTTTGGTGGTGGCAAAGGGACGGAAGAGCTGGTCGCGGACGAAAGCCGGGTCCATGCCTGGCCCGTTGTCCGCCACCTCGACGACCGCCATTTTGCCGGCGCCGCTCAACCGCACCTCGATCCGGCCCTCGGCGCCGGCCGCGTCGAGAGCGTTCTGCACCAGATGGTCGACGACCGTCTTCAGCCGCTCCTGGTCGGCGGCCACGGCCATGTCGGCCTGGAGATCGAGCGAGATGTGCGCGTGATGCTGGCGGCGGGCGCTGACGACGTCCTGCAGCAGCCGCGCGAGCGGTACGGCGTCGCGCGCTTTGTCGCGCGCCGGCTGATTGTGCAGTTGCCGGAGCAGGCGATTGAGCTTATCGACCGACCGCTTCACCGTGTCGAGAGCATCGCGCTGAAAATCGACATTGTCGCGATGGCGGGCGGCATTCGACAGGACGAGCGAGAGCTGGCTCGCGAGATTCTTGATGTCGTGCACGACGAAGGCAAAGCGCTTGTTGAATTCCTCGAATTGTCGCGCTTCCGTCAGCGCCTCGTGCATCTGCTGCAGGGCGAGGTAGCTGGCCGCCTGCCGTCCGACCGTCTTCAGGATGTCGAAATCCTCCCAGATGAGGACGCGCTCGATGCGGGCGCGCCCCAGCAGCATGATCCCGAAGACGCGCTCCTCATGGATGAGCGGGATGATCAGCCGCCCCCGCGGAACGCCGGTCATCCAGTCCGGCAGCTCGCTGAGGCCCTCATAGGCTCCGGACGCGTCCGCGACATCGTCGAGATTGACGATCCATTGCGTCCGCGCGAGGAACTGCGCCAGCGGCGAGGCGGCGGGGATGGTGTGCGCCGCCGTGTCGAGGCGCCAGCGCGAGGCGTTCCACGAACTGGCCAGGACGTATTGGTCGGGGCCCCGCTGCAGCCACAGCGCGCCGTCGGGACTGTCGACGATGTTGCATACCGCCTCGATGACGCGCGCAGGCAGCGTCGACGCCGGCTCCGAGCTCGAAATCGTCTTCGTGAAGCGCAGCCATTCCGCGCGGTAGTCGTATTTGTAAGTGAAGAGGCTCTTCTCGATCAGGACGCGCATATAAGCGCGAAAGCTGCCGGAGAGCATCGGGATCACGATGAGAATGACGGCGCCGAAGAAGAACACCGCCTGGAGGAAGCTGCTCCAGGTGCCGCCGAACTGGCGGACATAATAGCCAGCAGCCGCCATGGTGATGAGATAGAGCCCGGCGCCGATCAGTGTCGCCGAATGGAAGGCAAAGCGC
>DASQSR010000114.1:0-3976 GCA_035642295.1 Allostellaceae bacterium
GCGCCGCACGCCCTGAAGGCTGAGCCAGTCGAGGAGATGATCGAGGAACGGCCGGCCGCCGGCCGGCGCCATCGCCTTGGGCAGGTCGCCGAGGCAGTGCGCGACGCGCGTGCCGAGCCCGCCCGCCAGGACCGCCGCATCGATACCGACGAGGCCTTGCGGCCCTTCGGCTCTGCGCATCAGGCCGCCATCTGCTCAAGCAGCTTGCGGCGCAGCTTGTGCTTGGTCATCCCCTCGAGGTGCCGGCGCGTCTCGATGCCGAAGCGCTGGGTGACCATGTCGAGATAGCGCGGATTGGTGAAGAAGTCGGTGAAGGCCTGATCGCGGAAGCGCAGCACCTCGGCCGCGGTGAGATGCTTGGTCGGCAGCGGCCGCGCATCATAGCTGTGCTGCGAATAGCCGCTCCAACTCTCCGGCAGCTCCCAATTGAGCGCCAGCGCCTGCTCGTAGAGCCGCGAGCCCGGGTAGGCCATGCCGGCATAGAAGTTGACGAACTCGGTGTTGAGCTCCTTGGCGAGCGCCAGGGTCTCGGCCATGGTCTCGGCGTCGTCCTCGGGCAGGCCGAAGATGTAGTTGCCGATGATGTGGATCCCGGCCTGCTGGATGCGCTCGACGATGCCTTTGATGTCGTCGCTCTTCAGCGATTTGTCGGCGTCGTCGCGCACTTTCTTGCTGCCGGACTCGATGCCGAGCGCAAGCCAGCGGATGCCGGCCTTGCGCAGCAGCGCGAGCTGCCCGGGCTTGATCGTGTCCGGGCGCGCATAGGCCCAGATGTTGAGGTCGTCGGAGAAGCCGCGCGCGATCAGCCCTTCGCAGATGCCGCGCACATGCCGGTCGTTGAGGACGAAGAGCTCGTCGATGATCTTGAAGGTGCGGACGCCGTAGACGCGGTAGAGATGCTCGACCTCGGCGACCACCGCCTCCGGGCTGCGCATGCGATAGTTGGGCTTGCCGAACGGCGCGTTGATGCAGCAGAAGGAACAGTGGTAGGGACAGCCGAGCGAGGTGTAGATCGACGCATAGGGCACGCGCCGCCCGAGGTCGCCGAAGCACTGCCAGTTATGCGCGCGATAGCGCTCCATCGGCAGCAGGTCCCAGGTGTCGCCGGGCAGGTCGCGGTCGAGATCCCCGAGAAGCGGCGGCATCGGATTGACCACCATCTCGCCGTTGCGGCGGAAGGCGAGGCCGGCGACGCCGTCGAGCTGGTCCGGCTGGGGCGAGCGCAGCACGTCGATGAGCTGCTGCAGCGTCTGGGCGCCCTCGCCGACGGCGGCGAAATCCACCCGCTCCTCGCGCAGCGTGCGCTCGGGCAGCGCCGAGACATGGCCGCCGAGGATCAGGATCTTCTGATCGGGATCGAGCTCCTTGATGGCGCGGCAGGCCTCGCCCGCCCCGGCCATCATCTGCGTCGAGGCCGAAGGCTGGTGGCCGAACACCACCATGCCGACCAGGCGCGGCTCGAGGCGCTTCACCGCTTCGGCGACGGAAGCGGCGCCGAGGTTCTCCGCCTCGGAATCGATGATCCGGACGCTGTACCCGCGATGGCGGACATAGCTCGCCAGCAGCCGGCACCAGAGCGGCGGCTCGACCGCGGTCAGGTCGGACCCCAGCTCCTGATAGATCTTGTCGCGCCCGCCGGGGTTCACGAGAACGACGTCGATCCGATCGGTCATGGCAGCTTCGCCCTCCCCTCGCTCGCTAGACGTTACCGAAGGCGTTGTTGCGGATCATCGCATAGCCCTTGATCAGCTCGCGGATGCCCTGGTCGAGCGAATGCCGGGGACGGAACCCCGTCGCTTCGATGCGCGCGTTGGAGACGATGTAGTCGCGCTTGTCGGGATCCTCGCCGATCGGGGCCTCCAGGAAGACGAATTTCGGCACATGCTGCTGGATGTGCTGGCAAAGCTCGAGTTTCGACAGGTTGGCATCCGACAACCCGACATTGTAGGCCTTGTCGCGCATCGCATCAAATTGGGCAATGCCGTGCATGAAGGCGTTGGCGACATCGCGGACATGGATGTAGTTGCGCTTGAAATGCGCTTCGAAGAGCACGACCGCGCGATCGGTCACGGCGCGGTAGACGAAGTCGTTGACCAGGAGGTCGAGGCGCATGCGCGGCGACATGCCGAAGACCGTGGCGAGGCGGAAGCTGATGCCGTTGCCGCGCTCGAGCACCGCCCGCTCCGCTTCCACCTTGGTGCGGCCGTAGAGGCTGATCGGCCGCATCGGCGTGTCCTCGGTGCAGAATTGCCCGGCCTCGCCGATGCCGTAGCCGCTGTTGGTGGTCGGCACCAGCACCCGCTGCTCGCGGCTCATCAGCTCCAGCGCCGTGCGGATGGCGCCCAGATTCGTCGTCTCGGCGCCGACCTGGTCGCGATCGCAGAGCGGCGCGCCGACCAGCGCCGCCAGCGGCACGAGGATGTCGGCGCGCTTCAGCAGCGGGCGCAGCACCGCCGGATCGCGGGCATCGCCGCGCACCAGCTCGAAGCCGTCCTCGGCGCAGACATGGGCGAGCGGCGCCTGGCGGAACATGAAGTTGTCGAGC
The DNA here is from genome assembly GCA_035642295.1 of Allostellaceae bacterium. Lineage (GTDB taxonomy): Bacteria > Pseudomonadota > Alphaproteobacteria > ATCC43930 > CGMCC-115725 > DAHUYF01. The sequence goes on from DASQSR010000114.1 coordinate 2,546, forward strand.
ACGGTCACCTTGTGACCGGCCGCCAGCAGCGCCGGGACCAGGGTCGAGCCGAGATAGCCGGCGCCGCCGGTGACGAGGATCGAATAGCTCATGGCGTCCGCTTCAGTTGCATGTCCGGTCCAGCACCTCATAGAGCCGCGCGATCTGCGGCGCGAGGTCGTGAGGATGATTGCCGACGAAGAAGCCGTAGTCATGGGCGATGTCGGCGTTGCGGATCTCGCCCACGGTCTCGTAATCGTAGTACTTGATCACGTCATGGCGCAGGAAATTGCCGCCGGTGATCATGCGGAAGCCGATATCCGCCTCGCGCAAAGCGGTGAACACCCGCTCGCGGTCGACGCTGCGCCGCGGGTCGAGGACGATGGTGAAGGCGAAGGCGGAGCTCGTGCCGTTCTCGCGCTGGATGATGAAGCGGGGATCGCCGTCGAATCTGGCCTTGAATGCCGCGAGGTTCTGCCGCCGCTGCGCCGTCATCGCCGGCAGCTTCTTGAGCTGCACCAGGCCGATGGCGGCGCTCATCTCGAGCGGCCGGACATTGTAGCCGGGCAGGATGAAACGATACGCCTCGAAATGGTCGCTGCCGGTGCGCTTGTAGAGCGGCGTCTCGGCCGGCAGGTCGCGCGTCCAGCCATGGGCGCGCAGGCTGCGCAGGAGATGAAAGAGCTCGAGATCGTCGGTCAGCACCATGCCGCCTTCCATCGTGGCGATGTGGTGCGAGAAGAAGAAGCTGAAGCTGCTCATGTCGCCGAAGCCGCCGGCCTTGCGCCCAGCGAGCTCGGCATCGGCCGATTCGCAATTGTCCTCGAAGAAGTAGAGGCCGTGCCGGTCGGCAAAGCGGCGCATGACGTCGAGCGCCGCGGGGTTGCCGAGGATGCTGACGCCGACGATCGCCCGGGTGCGCGGCGTCAGCGCGCGCTCGAGCTGGCTGCAATCCATGTTGAGCGTATCGAGCTCGACATCGACGAAGCGCAGCTTGAGGCCGTACTGGAGCAGCGGGTGGTAGGTCGTCGCCCAGGATATGGCGGGGACGATCACCTCGTCGCCGCGGCTGAGCGGCCGCTCCCGCTTGTGGCACAGCGCCGCGATCGCCACCAGGTTCGCCGAAGAGCCGGAATTGACCATGACGCCGTAGGTGCGGCCGTGATAGCGCGCGAAGGCTTCCTCGAAGGCGGCGACGCGGCTGCCCATGGTGGTGCGGCCGCTGTCGAGGACCTCGAGGATGGCGTTGCGCTCTTCCTCGCCCCAGGTGCTGGCCGCCAGCTCGTAGAACATGCTTGCCCCCCTCCCGCTCAGAAGGGTCCGCGAAACTGGATCTGATAGGCGAGCGCCGCATGCTCGGACGAGGGCGCCCAGGCCGGCGCGTCCGGCCGCAGCTGGCGGTGGATGCGGGCGGCAATGGTGCTGGGATTGGGATAGAACTCGTGCTCGAGC
>DASQSR010000115.1:0-2787 GCA_035642295.1 Allostellaceae bacterium
TCATCTGCGGCCGAGCCGGGACGGACTCAAGGTCGGCGGCCATCAGGCGTCGAGCGCGTCCTGCGTCACCCTGCTGACGGCGCTCTACCTCGACGTGCTGCGCGCCGAGGACCGCGTCGCGGTGAAGCCGCATGCGAGCCCGGTCTATCACGCCCTGGCCTACCTGCTGGGCCGGCAGACGCTCGACAAGCTGCGGGATTTCCGCGCGCTGGGCGGGGCGCAATCCTACCCCTCCCGCACCAAGGACGGCGGCGATGTCGATGTCTCGACCGGCTCGGTCGGCCTCGGCGTCGCCATGACCAGCTTCGCCGCGCTGGTGCAGGAGTATGTCCGCCTCAAGGGGCTGCTGCCGGAGACGCAGCCGCCGGGACGCATGGTCGCGGTGGTGGGCGATGCCGAGCTCGACGAGGGCAATGTCTTCGAGGCGATGCTCGAAGGCTGGAAGCACGAGGTGCGGAACCTGTGGTGGGTGATCGACTACAACCGTCAGAGCCTCGACGCGGTGGTGAGCGACCGGCTGTTCAACCGCATCGATTCGCTGTTCACCGCCATGGGCTGGCGCGTCGTCACGCTCAAGTACGGCAAGAAGCTCGAGGCGGTCTTCGCCGGGCCCGACGGCGCGGCGCTGCGCGAGTGGATCGACGCCTGCCCCAACTCGCTCTATTCGGCGCTGGTGTTCAAGGGCGGCGAGGGCTGGCGCAAGCATCTCGAGGGCGATCTCGGCCATCTCCCCGGCATCCGCGCGTTTCTCGCGGCGCATGACGACGACAGCCTCGGCCAGGTGATGACCAACCTCGCCGGGCAGGACATGGAGACGGTGCTCGACGCCTTCCATGCCGTTTCCGACGATCTCCCCACCTGCTTCATCGCCTACACCATCAAGGGCTTCGGCCTGCCCTTCGCCGGCCACAAGGACAACCATGCCGGGCTGATGAACGAGGCGCAGATGGCGGGCTTCCAGCGCGCCATGGGCGTTCCCGAGGGCAGCGAATGGGAGCGCTTTGCCGGACTCGACATTCCGCCGGAGACGCTGGAGCGCTTCCTCGCCGAAGTGCCGTTCGTCGCGCGCGGCGCGCGGCGGCTCGCCGCGCCGCCGGTGCCGGTGCCCGAGACGCTGCCGCTGCCGCAAGCGGCGCGCGTCTCGACGCAAGAGGGCTTCGGCCGCATCCTCAATGATCTCGCCGGCGGCGACAGCGAGCTGGCAGCGCGCATCGTCACCTGCTCGCCCGATGTCACCGTCTCGACCAATCTCGGCGGCTGGGTCAACCGGCGCGGCGTCTATGACCGGCGCGAGCATGCCGACGTCTTCCGCGACGAGAAGGTGGTCTCGGCGCAGCGCTGGCAGATGTCGCCGCGCGGCCAGCACATCGAGCTCGGCATCGCCGAGCACAATCTCTTCCTGCTGCTGGCGGCGCTGGGCTTGTCGGCGCCGCTCTTCGGCGTGCGCCTCCTGCCCATCGGCACGCTCTACGACCCCTTCATCAATCGCGGCCTCGATGCCCTCAACTATGCCTGCTACCAGGATGCGCGCTTCATGGTGGTGGCGACGCCGTCGGGCATCACGCTCGCGCCCGAGGGCGGCGCGCACCAGTCGATCGGAACGCCGCTCATCGGCCTCGCCCAGCCGGGGCTCGCCAGCTTCGAGCCGGCCTTCGTCGACGAGCTCGCGGTGCTGCTGCGCTGGGGCTTCGCCCATCTCCAGGCCGAGGACGGCGGCTCGGTCTATCTGCGGCTCTCGACCCGGCCGCTGGAGCAGCCGCGGCGCACGATCGACGCGCTCGCCGACGACATCGTCGCCGGCGGCTACTGGCTGGTGCCGCCGGCGCCGGGCGCAGAGCTCGCCATCGCCTATAGCGGCGCGGTGGCGCCCGAGGCGATCGCGGCGCATGCGGCGCTCCTCGAGGACATTCCCGGCGCCGGGCTGCTCGCGGTGACCTCCGCCGACCGGCTCCATGCCGATTGGCTCGAGGGCCGGCGGCAGGGCGCCCGGAGCCATATCGCCCGGCTGCTGGCGCCGCTCGCGGCGGATGCGGCGCTCGTCACCGTCATCGACGGCCACCCGGCGACCTTGTCCTGGCTCGGCGCGGTCGCCCGGCACCGTGTCCATCCCCTCGGTGTCGAGCGTTTCGGCCAGTCGGGCGACATTCCCGACCTCTACCGCGTCTACGGCCTCGATGCCGACGCGATCCTCGCCGCCGCCGCCCGCGCTTGCCTGGACCGGCTGTGACCGGCGTTGTCTGAAGGGGGATTAGCGGATGACGGGGGATCGGGGGGATGAAGGGGGTCCCGAGGCAGATGCGCTAACCTATAGCATCATCGAAGCGATAATCAGGGTTCACACGGTGCTCGGGCCCGGCTTCGTCGAGGCGATCTATCATCGTGCTCTGGTGATCGAGCTGCGGAAGCGGGCGCTGGCGGTCGAGCACGAAGTCGAGGTGGCAATCGAATATGACGGGCAAATGGTGGGCCGGCATCGGCTTGACCTGATCGTCGACCGCCGGGTCATTGTCGAGCTCAAGACCGTCGAAGAGCTGAGCAAGGCGCATTACGCGCAGGTCCGATCCTATTTGAGGGCAACGGGCCTGCCCGTTGCCCTCCTGGTCAATTTTTCCAAGGAGAAAGCCGACTATCGGCGCATCGCGCACCGATGACCTGACCGAATGTCGGCCCAACTTGGTCTCCTTCCCCCCATCCGTGGTCATCCCCATATCCCCTAGGGTTCACGCTTCTCCGCCATGCCGTCCCGCGCCGCGGTGTCGGCACTTGCCTCGGGGACGGCCTGTGCTA
>DASQSR010000116.1:0-12878 GCA_035642295.1 Allostellaceae bacterium
GAGGTGGCGCGGCAGATCCGCCTGCGTGGGCTCGCCGGACCGATCGTCGTCGATTTCATCGGCATGCGCCGGCGCCAAGAGCGCGAGCAGGTGCGCGCGGCGCTTGCCGCCGCGCTGGGCAGCGATGGCGAGGTGCTGGGCTGGACCCGGCTCGGCCATCTCGAGCTGGTGAGGAAGCGCCGTGCATCGCCGCTGACGGCGCTCCTCTTCGAGCGCGCGCCCGGCGGCGGGCTGGTCAAGACGCCGCTCACCGTCGCGCTGGAAGCGCTGCGGACGCTGGCGCGCGCCGCGGACCGGACGCCGCCGCGCGCGGCGGTGCTGCACGTTCATCCGGAAGTCGCGGCGGCGCTGGAGGGGCCCGCGCGGCCGGCACGGCAGGCGCTGGAGCAGCGCCTCGGCCGGGCGGTCGAAGTCGCAGCCGAGCCGGGACGGGCGCGCGAGGCATTCGAGATCGCGATCGCGTGAACGGCACCGGCGGCTGCGTCGGTCATCCTGTCGTCAGGGCGTTGAAGAGGCGCGACACGAGATCACTGACCTCGGCACGCCGCTTTCTGTCCTTGGGCGCCTTTGCCACTTCGGCGGAAGTCTCGCGCAGCAGAGCGAGCAGGATCTGGGCGAGGAGATCGACGGGATAGCGCCGGAGAACCTGCTGCGCGACGAGTCCGGTCAGAACGCTGCGCAGAACGCCGAAGGCGTAGCGCAGCTCGATCTCGCGCCACTCGGCGGGACCGATGACCTGCGGCGCCTCGACGAAGATGATGCGTTGCACCGCCGGCGCGGCGCAGACATCGATCAACGCCTCGTAGCCGTTTCTGAGCCGGGCCCAGACATCGTCGCCCGGCGGGTTCGCCGCCGCGGCGAGGATTTCGGCTTCCAGCTCTTCGGCGACCGCTTGGAAAAGGCCCTTCTTGCTGGAAAAATGGTGGTAGACCGCGCCCGTGGTGACGCGCGCGTCCCGGGCGATCCGGCCGATTTCGGCGTCGCTGTAGCCACGGCGGGCAAAGTGCCTTCGGGCTGCGGTCAGCAGCGCTTTGCGCGTCTCTTCGACATTGGCCTGCTTGCGGGATTTCACGCCGACCTCGGTCTTGACATAATCTATCCATTTAACATAATTGAATTATCTAAGTCGAGGCCGCGGACAGGCTCGGCAGGATCGTTGCCACGGGAGCGTGTGACATGACAGCCTTCGGCACCTCCGTATTGATTGCAGCCCTGGTGTTCTGCCTGCTCACGACATGGGCGAGCGGAACCGAGCCCGGCAGGTTCGCGGGACGACTGGGTCTGACGCTGGCCGATGCGGGCGGCGCCAATGAGATCCGCGCGCAATATGCCGGCTTCTTCCTCGCCATCGCGCTGCTCTGCGCGGCGGCGCTGGCGGACCTGGCGTCGCGTCAGGCCGCCTTCATCACCCTCGTGGTGACCTTCGGTGGGTTGTTTGCGGGACGAATGGTGAGCCTCTTCCTCAATCGGGGATGGGCGGGTTACGGGCCCACGATCCGAGCTCTGCTGCTGATCGACCTCATCGGTCTTTCGCTGGCGATCGCGGCGCTGGTCGTTGACGGCACGGCCTGAGCGCGAGGCGGGGTCCCGCCGGGAAGCGGTAAGGGTCACCGCCGCCCTCCGTCCGCGAGCAGCGCCGCGCAAAGCCGCCGCTTTCGCTGCCAATAGCGCCAGCGGTCGCGGTAGAGCCTGAGATCCCCGAGCAGCGCCGGATAGGCGCTGCCTGCGGCACGGCGCCGGCGGATGGTGGCGATCTGCTGGCGCAGCATGCTGCGGTAGAACGCGGCGTTGCCCGCGGCGACCAGCGCTTCGGCGCCCGCTGCCGAGCCGAACCGCGCCAGCAGCTGCTCCGGCTCCGGGATCGGACCGTCATAGCGGCGTTCGAGCTCGGCGAAGCGCTCCAGGCGGGTATCCGGCATGATTTTCCTATGCTGACTGCATCGCACGCGAACCGATACTATGCTATATGCATAGCAGCCGGCCAAAAAAATTTTCAACGCTTGTAGGTCCACTCGACCGGCGAGGCCCAGGTGACGCGGACATCGACAATCGGCGGCGCGTTGAACGAGATGAGGGTGAAGTGCCCCTTCTTCGAGCCCGGCGTCAGCGTCTTCAGCAGCCGCCTGCCATCGGCGGTGTCGAGGACGCATTCCCGGTTGATGAATTCCCGCGGCGGCCCGCCCTCGCGGCGCACGAAGATGATCTCGTTGTCGCGATAGGCGGGATAGTTGGAATCGCCCCGCACCTTGAAGGCGGCATAATCGCCGTACACTCCCGGCGGGAGATCGACTTCTTCGATTCCGCCGGGCCCGACGCCCTCGTCTGCCGGAATGACCACGCAGCCTGCTCCTACATACCCCGAAACGGGGATTTTCAGATTTGACGACGAGGAACCCTCACCGGTCAAGAGCCACTGCCAGTTGACCCTGAAGGCGCCGGCATAGAGCTGCGCCCGCGCCAGGCCGAAGCCGCGCGAGCCGTTCTCATGCGCGAGGTAGGTCGGGATCACCCAGCCGAAGCGCCGCGCCGCGGTGGTGGCGTCGGCAAAGCCGGCGCCGATCCTCGCCTCGCGCAGCCGTTTCGCCTGCTCTCCGTTCATGGCCACAGTATGAAGCAGGATACTATGCAATTCGCATTGTACATAACTATGCGTCATGCATAATCTACCTCATGCCCATCGCGCGCACAATCCCGGTATCGCCGCCATGCGGCTGAGCCGCGCTTTGCTCGACGCCGTCGAGGCCGCCTTACCCCCGCCGAGCGAGGCCGGCCTGGCGACACAGCAGGTCCATGCCCGCGTCGGTGGCTGGAACCGGACGACCGTCCGCCACGCCTTGCGCGCGCTCATCCGCGAAGGCCGCGCCGGCTTCTCAGGCCGCGATCGCCATCGCCGCTACCGCCGGTCGGACGGTGTGGCCTTCGCGCTGCCTCCGCCGCCGCTTCCGCCCAGCGCGCCGCCAACGGCGAAGCCGTCGCCGTCCTGGCGCGACTATGGGCTTCGCGGCGATGGCAGCGTCCGCCTCCCCGACGAGCCCGAGATCGCCGCGGCGATGCGGCGTCACCGCATCCGCTACTGCGATGTCGGCGCCGCCGAACTCCTTGCCGAGGAACGCATGGCAGGCTGGTCGTGGCGCAAGCGCAGCAACGCCGAGCTCACCCGCATCGTCTTCGGCGACCCCGCGCCGGGCCGCCGCGCGCCGGCGCCGCCGCGCCCATACCCCGAGAGGAGAGAGCCATGACACGCCCCGGCCCCGCCGCGAGCCGCGTCGCCCTCGAGCTTGCCGAGCAGCGTCGCCGTGCGCGCCGCGACGCCAGCGCGCGCGACCATTTCGACCGGACACGCCATAGCCTCGTGCTGGGCGGAGTCGAGATCGGCTATGTGAAGCCGACGGCCGAGACGGAGGCGAAGCTCCGTCCCGACCCCATCGTGCGCCTCGTTGCCAATGAGACGCTGACGCGCGAGCAGGGCCGCGCCGCGGTAGAGATCCGCACCATCTACGAGCGCCTTTCCGCCGGTCTTCTGGCGCGGACCAGCGATCCTGCCAATCGCAGCCCCGGCACGCGGCCGAACCTTCCCGAACGCATCGCCCTGCTCCACAGCCAGCGTTACCTTCCCTGGGCACGCCTCCTCGGCGGGGCGGCGGCGGAACCCTCGCGCGCTGCGCCGGCACAGCAGGGGCGCTGCCCCGAGGCGCTGGAGGTTGCGATCGCCGTCATCATCGACGGCGCCACGCTGGCGCAATGCGACCGCGCGCGCCATTGGCGGAACGGGACATCGGCGCAGCTCCTGGTCTATGCCCTCGCTCTCTACACCGATCTCGCGGGATGGGAGCGCAACCGCGATATGCTTGCCGCTTTCGAAGCCACGCGCGCGAAGCGGGCGCGGCGCTGAGGGCGGGCTTCCGCCGGCCTCAACCGCGCCCCGTTGATCCTTCGCTGCTGCCGGGTTTCACGGGAAACGCCGGGGGGCCCTCGGTCGCTGCCACCCTTCGCTCCCCGCGCCCTCCGGCGTCAGGGCTTCACCAGCGAACAGCCGCCTTGCGACATCGGTCGATAGGCCTCGGCGCCGGGCGTCCTGGCCAGCACGGTATAGTCGTCATGCGGGTATTTCGAGTCCGCCGGCGACTTCACCTGCATCAGGTACATCGTGTGCAGCACGCGGCCATCGGGGCGGATCTGGACATTGTCGTTGTTCATGTCGTTGACCGGCATTGCTTTCATCTTGGCCGCGACCGTCGCCGGATCCTTGGTGCCGGCGGCCTTCACTGCCTCCAGGTAATGGAGCACGGCGGAGTAGGCGCCGGCTTGCGTCATCGTCGGCACCTTGCCGTGCAGCGCCATGAAGCGCTTGGTCCAGGCGCGCGTCTTGTCGTTCATGTCCCAATAGAACGAGTTCGTCAGCACCAGCCCGTGCGCGGATTTGAGGCCGAGCGATTCGATGTCGGTGATGAAGATGAGCAGCGCCGCCAGCTTCTGGCCGCCTTCGGTGACGCCGAACTCGGAAGCCTGCTTGATCGCGTTGACGGTGTCGGTGCTGGCATCGGCGAGGCCGATCACCTTCGCCTTCGACGCCTGGGCCTGCAGCAGGTAGGAGCTGAAATCGCTCGCATTGAGCGGATGGCGCACCTCGCCCAGCACCTTGCCGCCGGCGGCTTCGACGAATTTTGCCGCGTCGCGCTCCAGCGCGTAGCCGAAGGCGTAGTCGACGGTGAGGAAATACCAGGTATTGCCGCCCTGCTTCACCATCGCCCGCGCCGTGCCGTTGGACAGCGCGTAGGTGTCATAGCTGAACTGGATGCCGAACGGCGAGCAGGCCTTGCCGGTGAAGTCCGAAGAAGCGGAATCCGTGATCAGGAAGATGTGCTCCTTCTGCCGCGCCACTTCCTGAATGGCGAGACCGGCGGCCGAGGAGCTGCCGCCGACGAGCACGTCGACCTTCGCGTCGTCGAGCCATTTGCGCGCCAGAGTCGAGGCGACGTCCGGCTTGTTCTGCGTGTCGGCGCTGATCACCTCGATCGGCATGTTCAGCACCTTGCCGCCCATGTCCTCGACGGCGAGCTTGGTCGCCACCACCGTTCCCGTGCCGACGACATCGGCATAGGGACCGCTCATATCGGTGAGAACGCCGATCTTGAGCGTCTCGGCATCGGCGGCGCCGGCGGCGAGCATGAGCGCCGCCGCAATCACAATCGACCCATGAAATCTCCTCTGCATGGCGTGCCTCCCTTTGGCTGTTGTCGTGTTTTTATGTGATTACGGCCGGGCACGGATGCGCTCCAGCACCGGCAGGATATAGCGGCGGAACTGCGCCGGGTTCTCGCTCATGGGAAAATGCCCGAGTTCATCCATGACGATGATCTCGGCGCCGGCGATCTGCCGCGCGGTGCGCCGCGTGTCCTCGGGCGTGCAGGAGAAATCGTATTCCCCGGTGAGGAGGTAGAGCGGGCAGCGCGCGGTGTCGATCGTGCCGACGCGATCGCGCAGATCGCCATCGACGCGGTAGAAGTAGAGGTCGCCCTTGAAGACGCCGGGCCCGCCTTGCATGTAGTGCCAGAGCGTCTCCCACCGCGCCGCTTCCGGGCTTTGCGGCGCCATCAGCCCTGAGACCAGGCCGGCGCAGACCTCGCCGCCATGGATGTCGGGGCGGTGAAGCCAGGTCGTGTCGTACCAGGGCGATTGGAAATCCGCCGCCTCGAGGCCGATCAGTGCGCGGAACTCATCGCCATGCTCGATCGCGAGATTGAGCACGATGCGGCCGCCGATCGAGCAGCCGAGCACCACCGGCCGCTGCAGCTCGAGCGCGGCACAGAAGACGCGGATCGCCTCGGTATAGCCGCGCGTCGTCAGCCGGTACTCCTCGCGCTGCCAGCCTTCGGGCGGCGTCGACTTGCCGTGCCAGGGCAGATCGAAGGCGAGCACGCGGAAATGCCGGGTCACTTCCGCGTCGGTCATGAGATGGCGGAACTGCCGCCCATCGGCGCCGGCGGTATGCAGGCAGACCAGCGGGATGCCCTCGCCCGCCTCTTCGAAATAGAGGCGGTGCGGGCGTCCGCCGAGGCTCACATGGACGTAGCGTCCGATGATGGGATCGAGCGGCGCCGCCACGGGTCAGACCCCGCTCTGCGCGCGCCGCGGCGCGGCCAGCACATCCTTGAAGTAGAGCAGATTTGCCATGAAGGGCTGTAGATCGCCTTCGATGCTCAACTCGCCGCGCTTGGCCAGGGCGAAGACATCGTGGTCGTGCGGCGCCGGCATGGGCTGCCAGAAGCGCCGCCACGCCGCTTCGCCGGCGCGGAACGCCAGGCGCCAGGACGGCATCGGCCCGGCCCCGCGCTCCATCGCGACGATGCGGCCGCGGGCGATGGTGAGGTAATAGCGGGCCCTGCCAAGCTCGAGCAGGATGCCGACATCGAGGAACCGTCCGCGATGGACGAGCCAGGGATCGCCGTTCACCAGGGCCGGCAGCGCCTCGACGCGTGCCGCCAGATCGGCCGCGAGCGCGTCCTCCCTCGTCTCCTCCGCCATCCGCGCCTCCCTCGCGCCGCGCCCGGTTGCTCGGGCGCCTCGCCGGCCGTTTTCGGCTCGCTTCGCAATCCTCGCGTCATTCCCCGCCCGGCGCAACCTTCGTCTGCGCCCTGCGCTCGCCCGTATACAGGATCGGCGATCTTTGCCATCATCGACGGCAAAACAAAAAAGCGACGAGGGAGGAGGCAGCGATGAAGGCATCTCTGTTCTATCTGCCGAGCGTCGGCAATCGCCGGGACATCGAGCAGGGCATGGCCGGGCTGCGCGGCGATCTCTATCAGCAGATGCTGCGCGAGGTGTTGGAGCAGGTGCGGCTCGGCGACGAGCTCGGCTACGATTCCGTCAGCTTCACCGAGCATCATTTCCACATCGAAGGCTTCGAGCTGTCGAACAATCCGGTCCTGCTCGACCTTTATGTCGGCCTGCAGACCAAGCGCATTCGCGTCGGGCAGCTCGGCATCGTACTGCCGGCCTCGAACCCGATCCGCGTCGCCGAGGACATCGCCATGCTCGACCAGATGACCGGCGGCCGCGCCTGCGCCGGCTTTGCGCGCGGCTATCAGCGCCGCTGGGTCGACGTGATGGCGCAACAGACGCACGGCATCCATGGCGCGCTGCCGCACCAGCACGACGAGATCGACGCCGCCAACCGCGCCGCCTTCGAGGAATGCTTCGCCATCATCAAGAAGGCCTGGACCGAGCCGATGCTCTCCTATCAGGGCAAGTACTGGCGCATCCCGCCCGGCGACACGCCGTGGACGCTCGACGCCACCTTGAGCTGGGGCGCCGGCGTCGAGAACGGCGTGCTGAAAGAGGTCGGCGTCGTGCCGAAGCCGGTGCAGAAGCCGCATCCGCCGATCTTCCAGCCCTTCGCCAGTTCCGAGCGCAGCATCCGCTGGTGCGCCCGCGAAGGCGTCACCGCCATCCTGCCGCCGATGCATCCGAGCTACGAGGCGAACCTCTTCGACGTCTACGCCGAGGTGTCGGGCCGCCCGCGCGGCGCGGGCATGGGGCTGCTGCGTGATGTCATCATCGCCGACACCGACGCGGAAGCGATCGCGCTCTGGAAGGATTCGGGCATCTTCTCCGGCCGCGCCTGGTTCGAGCCCTTCGGCTTCCGCAAGGGGGTCATCGATCCCGTCACCGGCGAACCGCCGACGGCGGAGGAGTCGATCGAGAAAGGCTACGCGCTGGTCGGCACCGTCGACACCGTGACCCGCCATCTCGAGCAGATCAAGCGGCGGCTGCCGGTCGATTGGATCTTCTGCTACACCTACAACAGCCTGGTGCCGCACGCCGTGCTGATGAACTCGATCGAGCGCTTCTGGCGTGAGGTCATGCCGCGCGTCGCCTAGAAAATAAGCGCCGGTTGGCCGCGGCTGGTTCGCGGGTCAGAATTTGTAGCCGAGGCGGACGCCGATATTGTTGAGTCCGGGATTGTGCGAGGACGCGTCGGCATTGGAGAGATGCGAGAAATAGAGCTCGACGCTGTAGACCGGCGTGATGTGATAGCCGGCTTCGACGCCGAGATGATAGAGCGCGCGCGTGCCGAGCGCCTTGTTGCCATCTTCTTGGACATTGAGGTTGCCGTCATGCACCGCGCCGCCGAGAAAGCCGCCGAGATAGACGCCGTCGCCCTCGTTCACCATCGGCCGCCAGACCGTCGCGGTCCAGGTCATGTCGAAATAGGCATAGTCGGTGTGACCGGCGGTGTTGACCGAGCCGCCGAGGGTCGGGCGCGGCGAGCCGATAATGCTCAAGAAGCTGGGCGAGGTGAACAGCACCTCGCCGACGAAGTCGGCACCGCCTTCGACGTGATGACCCAAGAAGCCGACGTCATGGGCCAGCAGGCCGCCCTTGACTTCGTCGATGATGTCGGCGTGCACGACGCTGCTCCCCAGCGTCGCTGCTGCCGCCATAATGAGCGCGCCCGCCACCCCACGCGCGCATGATCCATGCGAACGGTCCATCGGCTCCCCTGGGCTGACGGCCGTTTTGTCCCACCGCCGCCCGCCACTGAAGCTACAGAGGTGGCCCCCCGGGTTCAACTGTGGAATTCGGCGATGCAAGCCGCGGTAGCCTGACCGAGGCACCGCTGCTCAAGAGCGTCATCGAGAGCTTTGGAAATGGCTTCGGCGGCACGTCTTACCGCTCAGCGGTGGGAACCTTGACCGCATCCGTCAGCTTGAGGTGAAGCGAAGCCCGCAACCCGCAAATCGCACGGCGCTTCTGCGGTTCAATTCGGTAAGGCGATGGTGCCCAGGGGCGGAATCGAACCACCGACACCGTGATTTTCAGTCACGTGCTCTACCAACTGAGCTACCTGGGCCCCCGTGCCGAACGGGCGCAGGCTTATGGCAGAAATGCCGCGCCCTGTCCAGCCGAAGCGCCGCTATTCATCGCGCCCCTCGTCGGGCAGGTCGTCGGGCGGCTCCTCGGCGGGAATGTGGTAATCGCCCTTGAGCCAGCGGCCAAGATCGATCATCGCACAGCGCGCCGAGCAGAACGGCCGGTGCTTGGTCTCGGCCGACCTGCCGCAGATCGGGCAAGACCGTGCCGTCCGGTTGCCGCTTCTCTCTTCCATGCCGGGATAGATAGGTCACGCGCGCGCGATGGCGAAGCCCTCGCGCCCCCGGGGAGGAAGCATGCGGCGGTGAACCATGGCGGCGATCGAGATCGCGGGGTACGGCTCAGCCATCCGGACAAGGTGCTCTGCCCCGAGCAGGGCATTACCAAGCGCGACCTCGCCGGGTACTACGTGGCCGTGGCGAACCACATGCTGCCGCATGTCGTGCGCCAGCCGATCACGCTGGTGCGCTGCCCGACCGGGCGCATGCGCAAATGCTTCTACCAGCGCCGTTCGGGCTCGGGCGTTCCGGCCGCGCTCGGCCAGGTGCCGATCGAGGGGTTCGGGGAGAGCGGCGCGTCTATCTACATCCGGGATTTCGGGGCGAGCCTTGGGCGGGGAGGGGTGCAGGGGTAGAACAGGCTTAGCTCAGGTTCTGCGCCCAGCGCCCGCCGCTTTCGTCCGGCGCGGGCGCTTTTCAATCGCGGCGCCGGCTTTTCATCGCGCGAGGTGTCGGCATGGCGAAAGCAAAGGCGCCGGGCGCCTCGCGTGCCGAGTTCACGCCGACCGAGGAGCAGCGCGCCTTTGTCGCCGCGGCGGCCGCGGTCGGCCTGCCGCCGACGCTCATCTGCCGGATGCTGCCGGCGGACGGCAAGGGGAAACGCCAGGCGCTGACGCCGCAAGCGCTCGCGCGGCATTTTGCCGAAGAGCTCGATCCCGAGGCGATGATCGCGGCGCGGCTCGTGACCCTGCGCGTGCTGCAACGCGCGCTCAGCGGCGACGACGGCGGCGCCGCCAGCGCGCAGCTCGCCGTGTTCAAGACGCTCGAGGACTGGCAGCGCCTTGGCGATGCGTCGCCGGCGTCGCCGCGGCTGGCGGTCGAGCGGCTCAGCCGCGACGAGCGCGACATCTTGCGCCTCCTGCTCGACAAGGCGGCCGAAAGCGATCCCGAGCCGTAGCGGCGGCCATCTTCCGCTTTTCCCGAGTTCCCCAAGCGACCCGAGGTGCGGGCGATGTCCTCGCGCGGCGCGGTGCGCATTGCCGGCCACGAGCTGGGAATGCGGCTGCGCAGGAAGCGCAGCAAAAGAGTCGGAGCGCGCACGCAAGTCGTTCGCACACCGCCGGGGAAGCGAAATCTGTTCGCTGCAGGGTTTGCTTGTCAATTCCTCATCATCCCGTCTGCCTCGCGTAGAAACGAACGCCGAAAGCCCTGCTTTCGATTAGCGGCAGGCTGCCCGCCGGTACTTTCAAACACTCCGATTCCATGGAGGCGTGACGCATGTCTTCGCCATCGGCTGCACGCATTCGCGGCAACGAGTTGGGGATGTGGCCGAGAAACTATGGCCATCTTCACGGACTTGCCGCCCGCTACGCCCAGGCCCGGCTCGACGGCCGCGCGGTCGTCAACCGAGCGACTCGACGGCCCATCCTGCTCGACTGGCGCTGCGGCCTCAGCGACGCGGCGGCGCCGGGTACGGCACCGGAACTGTTGCTCGCGCTGCCGGCACTCCCGTCGCTGCTGGCAGAAGCACGCTATCTCGGAGCGGGTCAACACTCGAGGCGCCGCTCTGCGGTACAAAATATTCATGGTTTTGGTGCCACCGTCGATGTCATTGGGCGGCCTATCGAACTCTGCCTCGTCGCTCGCGAGGACCGGCACGGCCACCTTGTCTTCGACCGCGCTCTGTCGCGCGTCCCGCTCATCGCTCCGAGAGAAGACGGTGGCGTTCTTCCCGACGGTCCCGGAGCGCGAACCCAGGCACTTCATGCGGTGCTGGCGCGCCTACACTTTCGCCCCCGCCGACAAGACGGAGGCGGGGCCGATGGAGCGGACGACGAGACTGGCACTCCGTCGACTGCTTCTGAGCCGCCGTCCGACGTATCAGACGAACAGATCGCCCTCGGTCCTTCGTCAATGCCCGGGAGTGGTGCGAGGGCGATGTCGCCCAATATCCAGCCCGTTCTTCAGGGAGAAGATGAGTGCGCTGAACAATTCCACGATGATCAGCAAATATGCAGGAGTTTGCCTAACACAACGAAGGAAGAATCGGCCGTCCGGAGGATGTGTTGGGCGAATGCAGAAAATCGATATGCCGCCTGCCTCCGCGGACGAAGAGGCGAAGACTTGCCGCCGCTCGACACTTGGAGTGAGAGAACGCCATCATCGCCGCCGCGGAGCACGCCGTCGCTGCCGCCGTTAATTTTTCCCATTCCTCCGGGTCGGGGCGGTGGCTCTGGAGGGCGCCCACGGGAATTGATCCCGTTCGGCTGACGCCGGTTCGAATCCGTCACCGGGGCCGCGCTCGGGCAGATTTGACTCGACTCCAACGGCGTTTTGTTCTTGAATTGTTCTTAGGCGCCCGGACGCCCTACGGGACGTCGTGTGCTCGGGAGGACGAGAGCGATGGCCGGTCCAAGCACCGAGAACATGCTGAAGGTCGTCTTCGAGCTCGATCCGGGCGACTGGCATGGCGCGTCGACCGAATCGATGTGGGCCGAGATGGTGTGGGACCGCTCGCCGCCGCAGGTGATCCTTATGAACTCGCCTTTCCACGTCGAGGGCGTGAGCTTCCTCGATACGGTCTTCGTGCGCATGGAAAGGCTGGAGAAAGGAGAGCGGTTCTGGTTCGCCGGGGTCGCGGCGCGGGGCGGTCATTCGACCTATTTCGTGCTGACGGAAATCGAATGCCCGGATTTCCCAAAATATTGGTCGCGCTTGGAAGCGCTCGGATGCAGCTACGAAGAAACCGATGGCCATACGAGCTACGGCCACCGGATGATTTATGCGGTCGACGTCCCGCCGGAAACCGGCATCCATGCCGTGTACGCCATTCTCGCAGAGGGCGAGAGAGACAAAGTCTGGAGGTTTCAGGCGGGGAATCTTGAACATACATGGTAGCGAGCTCGGGCCGATGATGTGCGGCGTCACATGACATCGAGGATGACCGGCATCGGAACGGTGGTGGCAAGGCGGGTGCTGAGGTTTTCCGGCCGAAACAAGGTCATTGTCGAAATCGGCAAACCCAGGAAGCTTCGCGGCTCGTCCGGTTATTTCTGCCCGTTTCGCATACGCGGCATGGGCGATGATTTCATCTCACGCAGCAGCGGCGAGGACGCGGCTCAGGCCCTCGAACTCGCCTTGGTCGACGTCGGCTCGCGGCTTTATTACTCCGAAGAAGCGAGTGCGGGAAAGCTGACCTGGGATGCGGGCCAGGAGGGCGACCTCGGGTTTCCGCTGATGAAGGTGACCGAAAAGGGCGTGATCCCCGAAAGGGTCGGCCACATCTACTTATACAAACCCTGGCCCAAGCGACCGAAGAGGAAGCGCGCCAAAAGAGCCGGGGTGCGCAGGTCAGTCCTCCGGACAACGCCAGGGAAGACGCCGCGACCAAAGTCGCGACACGGCGATGGGACATGAAGCTCACCAGCATCGGCACCGTCATTGCGAAGCGCGTGCTGACCCGCTCCGGCAAGAGGAAGGTGATTGTCGAGATCGGCAAGCCGAGAAGGTTTCGCGGCGGCGCTCCGGATTATTATTGTCCTTTCCGAATCCGCGGGTTGGGCAAGGATTTTATCTCGGCTGGTGCCGGCGTCGACGCGGTTCAGGCGCTCGAACTTGCCTTCGTTGCGATCGGCTCGAGGCTCTATTTTTCACCTCAGGGCAAAGCGGGGGAGCTGACTTGGGATGCCGGCGAGGTGCCAGGCGACCTCGGATTTCCGCTGATGGAGATTGCGGAAGATGAGAGCATGATTCCCGAGAGGGTCATGCATCTCTATTTGCGCAGAC
>DASQSR010000117.1:0-7263 GCA_035642295.1 Allostellaceae bacterium
GAGGTGGCGCGCCTGGGCCTCGGGATCGCCCTGACGGAGCCTTGCCAGCGGACCGCTCGGCAGAATTCCGAGCGGGCGGGCATCGAGGAGCCCGGGCTGCGCGGTGATGTCGGCGGCGTCGAGCTCGAAATCGGTGACGTAAACGCTCGCCGGCCGCAACGCGGCAGCATTGCCGACATCGCTGCTCGCGGTGACTTCGGCCTTGGCGCAACCGGCGAGCAACAGGACGCTGAGCGCGGCGCGCCGCGTCAGCATCCGGGCATCCCTCCGCCGAAGCTGCAGCATCGGCGCTTGCCCTCCCTGTCTTCTGCCCGGCGCCTCGCCCGCCGCGCGATATTGTGCGACCGATGCCAGGCTTTGGCCAGCGCGCAGCGGGGCGCCGCCACGCTATGCGGGCGAAGCGGCCTCGCTGTGCTCGACGTGGTAGGACTTGGCGGTGACGAGCCACGCGCCCTCGATCCGGTGATAGAGGAGATAGTCGATAAAGACCGTGGCATGGATGCGGACGCGCAGCTTGACGAGGGCCTGCGTCTCCGAGGCGAAATCGACGAGCAGGATTGCCTCCTCGCGCGGCGCCCCCACCGAGCGCGGCGACGGGCGGCCGGCGAGCAGCTCGCGATACGCGGCGGCCGGCAACACGGTCATCGCACCGTCGCGAAAGCCGTGGAGCTGCGCGGTCGAACGAAAGACCTGATCGAAACGCGTGAGATCGGCGTCATACATGAGATCGAGATAGCGCTGCACGGCCTCGGTGAGGCTTTGAAGCGCGTGGGACGCGGTCATGGGGTGCTCCTGGGGTCGGGTCGTCGGCAGGCCGAGTATCGCGTGAAAGCCCAGAGCAGGTCCTTGCGAACAGCGCCTCAATTTCCTATCGAACGGCAATATCCCGCTATTTTCTGGTCAGAAGCAGAGCGAAGATGCCAAAGCCGGGGCTGGATCCGATCGATTGCAAGATCATTGCGGCGCTGCAGGCGGATGGCAGGCTGAGCAATGTCGAGCTTGCCGAGCGGGTCGGGCTGTCTCCCTCGCCGTGCCTGCGCCGGGTGCAGCGGCTGGAGCGCGAGGGCTATATCGAGACCTACCGGGCCGTGCTGTCGCGCCAGCGCATCGGGCTCGGGTTCACCGTCTTCATCGGCATCAAGATCGAGGCCCATGCCGACGAGCGCGCCGACCAGATGCGGGACGCGATCGTCGCCATGCCCGAGGTCGTTGCCTGCCATATGGTCTCGGGCGAGGCCGATTACCTGCTCGAGGTCGTAGTTCCCGATCTCGAGCACTATCAGCGTTTTCTCCTCGATCGGCTGCTGAGCCTGTCGATGATCAAGGAAGTGCGCAGCAATATCGCCTTGCAGAGCGCGAAGGTGGCGGCGCCACTGCCGCTCAGCCACCTTCTCCGGCCGGAAGAAAGGCGCGCCTAGTCTGCATCGCCGCCATTCCGGACGCCGTCCCGGGGCTGTGATAGACTGCGCCAGCACAAAAAAGGGGGAAACCCATGGCAGTGCTGGAGGAAACGCGGCGCGGCGAGCGCGACGTGGCGGTCATCTCGCTGGTCGGCGTGGCCCATTACACGAGCCATGTGCTGCAGCTGGCGCTGCCGCCGCTCTTCCCGATCCTGCACGTGGCATTCGGCGTCAGCTTCACCGAGCTCGGCGCCTTCGTCACCCTGTTCTACGCCGCTTCCGGCCTCGGCCAGGCGGCAGCGGGCGTGCTCGTCGACCGCTATGGGGCGCCGCGGCTGCTCGCCGCCGGGCTCGTCGTGCTCTCCGGCTCGATCCTGCTGGCGGGGTTTGCCCCGTCCTATGGGTTCCTGTTGCCGCTGGCGCCGGTGGCTGGGCTCGGCAACAGCGTCTTCCATCCCGCCGATCTCTCGATCCTGAGCCACCGCATCAGTGAAGGGCGGCTAGGCCGCGCCTATGCGGTTCACGGCGTCTCCGGCTCGCTCGGCTACGCGACCTCGCCGGTGGCGGTGACGCTGATCGCCGGGATCGCGAACTGGCATGTCGCCCTCGTCGCCCTCGGCCTCGGCGGGCTCGCGGTCGGCGCGCTCCTCCTCGTCAACCACCGGGCGCTCGACTACGACCACCATGCCACGACAGCGGCTTCGGCCGACGGCGCGCGGCGGGCCTCCTATCTGTCCGTGATCGGCGCCCCCGTGGTGCTGATGGCGTTCGGCTATTTCGCCATGACCTCCTTTGCCGGCTCGGGGATGCAGACCTTCTCGATCACCGCGCTCACCACCGGGTATGGCCTCGGCCTCGACGCCGCGACGCGCGTGCTGACGCTCTATCTCCTGGGCGCCGCGCTCGGGATGGTCGGGGGCGGCTTCCTCGCCGACCGCGTACGGCAGCATCACCGCGTCGCGATGAGCGGCATCGCCGTCGCCGCCTTGCTCATGCTCACCATCGCCGCGGTTCCGCGGCTGGGCGATTTCATCCTGCCGGTCGCGGCACTGGCCGGCATCGCCAATGGCATCACCGGCCCGTCGCGGGACGTGCTGGTGCGCCGCGCCGCCGCCGGGATCGGCACCGGCAGCGTCTTCGGCTTCGTCTACTCCGGCTTCGATCTCGGTTCATCGACCGCGCCGCTGCTGTTCGGCATGCTGCTCGACCAGAAAGCGCCGCAAGCGGTGTTCCTGGCGATCGCCTGCGCCTTCGCGCTCGGGGTGCCGACGGTGATGCGCGTCAGCCAGCGCATCGTCGCCCGGCCGCAGCCGGCAGAGGCGGATTAGGAGCCTAATCCTCGTCGCCGAGGCGCTGCTCGTCGCGCATGCGGCCGATGATGAGCTCGCGCACCTTGCGCTGCTCCCAGCCCTGGGTCGTCCAGGGCAGCAGGTCGTAGGCATGCAAGCCGTGCAGCGCGAGGAGCAAACCCCAGCCGAGCATCGGCACGTAGAACCACGCCGGACCGGCGGTCGCGGAGTCCACCAGGAACAGAATGAAATTGATGCCGGCGAAAATGGTCAGATGCGTGTAGAAGGCGCGCAGGGCCCGCATCCGCCGCCACGCCCATTGCTCGATCTCGGTGCGTCGCGCCGCTTCGCGCACATAGGCGCCGGGCCTCAACTCCCTGGGCTCGCTTGCCTGGCCGCGCACCGTCGTCCGGGTCTCCCTGCCCCCCGTCGTCATGCCGCTCTCCCTGTCCCCGCGGCACTAACGTCGGAGCACGGGGCTTGGCTGCAACGCCAAGGGGCGGGGTGACAAAGGGACGCGCGGCCGCGCGTCAATGGGAGGTCGAGAGCGGGCGATCGAGGAGCGACGCGAGCGCGGCGTTGAGATCGGTGAGCCGGAAGGGCTTACGCAGCAGCGGATGGGGCGCGGGACCCGCCGGAGGGTCCATGCTCGAGGGATGACCCGATATCAGCAGCACCCGAACGCCCTGCTGCGCCGCCCAGGCGGCGAGCGACAAGCCGCCCTCGCCCGGCATCAGCACATCGATGATGGCGAGGTCGATATGCTGGCGCGAGAGCACGAAGCGCGCCCCGACGCCATCGGTGACACTGATGACGTGATGCCCCTGCTCGATCAGGTGGGTCTCGATGAGCTCGCAGATCTCGGGCTGATCATCGACGACGAGGAGATTCCCCAACATACGCCCCCGGGTAAAAAATCGATCCTCCCGAAGTCCAAGATGCGACCAAACACCAAATCACTGTGCATCATAGCGGGCGTACGCGGCAACAGGTGTACGCCACCGTACCGCAAAACCTTCTTCCGAAGACGCATAAGTGACATAACGATGGGCAACAAATGGTATGTGTCGACCCATTTGATGCGTTCAGTGACGCGGCAGCGGATGGGACACCAAACCATGCGACAACGAGCAAAGCCGGCGCCGCCGCCGAGCGGCAACCGACTGCTCGCCGCCTTGCCTCCCGACGATCGCGAGCGGTTGCGCTGCCAGGGCGAGTGGCGCGAACTGACGCCGCGCCAGACCCTGATCGTCCCCGGGCGGCGCATCGACTATGTCTATTTCCTCGAGGACGGCATCGTCTCGCTGCTGCAGCCGCTGCAAGACGGGGCGATGATCGAGATCGCCCTGGTCGGGCGTGAAGGCCTGATCGGCGTTCCCGTGGTTCTCGGGGCGCCGGTGAGCCAAGCCGAAGCCATCGTGCAAACCCCCGGCCATGCCCTGCGCCTGCGGGCCAGCGTGTTGCGCCAGGAGATGACGCGCCATCCCGCGCTTCTCGACCTCCTCCTGCGCTACGTGCTGGCGCTCCATGTGCAAGTCGCGCAGGCGGTCGCTTGCAACGGGCGCCACCCGGTGCCGAAGCGGCTGGCGCGGTGGCTGTTGGCCGCAGGCGACCGCATCGGCGGCGAGGCGCTCGCCCTCAGCCACGAGACGCTGGCGGAGATGCTTGGCATGCGCCGCGCCAGCGTCACCGTGGCGCTCGGCGCGCTGAGACGGGCGGGGCTCATCCACAATAGCCCCGGCCACATCGCGATCCTCGACGCCAAGGAGCTCGAGGCCAGCGCCTGCGAGTGCTATCGCGTGGTCAAGGACGAGTACGCGCGCCTGCTGCCCTAGAGTGCGATCGATTTGAATGGAAGCGTTTCGCTTCCATTCAAATCGTGAATCGCACTCTAACTCATTTAATTAGAGCCGGATTCACGCTCTGCATGGAATCGCCGAGCGATTCCATGCAGAGCGACCCGGCTCTAGGCCGCCTACTCGGCCGCGGCCGCCTTCGGCTCCGGCATCTTCTCGCGCAGCGTGACGAACTCCTCGGCCGCAGTCGGGTGAATGCCGATGGTACGGTCGAACTGACGCTTGGTGGCGCCGCAGGTGATGGCGATGGCGACGCCCTGGATGATCTCGGGCGCATCGGCACCGAGCATGTGGCAGCCGAGCACGCGATCGCTCGCGCGGTCAACCACCAGCTTCATCAAGGTGCGCTCCTCGCGGCCGGAGAGGGTGTGCTTCATCGGGCGGAAGCGCGTGCAGTAGACGTCGATCGCGCCGTAACGACGGCGCGCCTCGGCCTCGGTGAGGCCGACCGTGCCGATCGGCGGCTGGCTGAACACGGCGGTGGCCACATTCTCGTGGTCGATCTTCATCGGGTTGTCGTTGAACAGCGTCTCGGCCAGCGCCCTGCCCTCGGCGATCGCCACCGGCGTGAGGTTGAGCCGGTCGGTCACGTCGCCGACGGCATAGATGTGCGGCACGCTGCTGCGCGACCATTCGTCGACGGCGACCGCCTTCTCCGCATCGAGCGTCACGCCGGCCGCCTCGAGGCCGATGCCGCGCGTGTTCGGGCGCCGGCCGGTCGCGTACATGACGAGATCGGCGGAAAGGACCTCGCCTTGCGCCGTGGTGAGATCGAAGCCGTGGTCGCGCTTGTCGATGCGTGTCACCTGCGTGCGCGCGCGGATCTCGATGCCGCGCCGGCGCAGCTCCTGCGCCAAGCCGACGCGGAGATCGTCGTCGAACCCGCCGAGCAGCTCCTCGCCGCGGATGACGAGGGCGACCTCGGCGCCGAGCGCATGGAAGATGCCGGCGAACTCGACGGCGATGTAGCCGCCGCCGACGATGATGATGCGCCGCGGCAAGGCCGGAAGCTCGAGCGCCTCGTTCGAGGTAATGGCGTGCTCGATGCCGGGGATCGCCGGCATCACCGGGTGGGCGCCGGTCGCGATCAGGATGTTGGCGCCGGTGACGCGCCGGCCCGCGACTTCGACCGTGTGCGGATCGACGAGCACGGCGCGCCCTTCGAAGAGGCGGACGCCGGAATTCCGCAGCAGATCGCGATAGACGCCTTCGAGGCGGTCGATCTCGCGGTTCTTGGCGGCGATGAGCTCGGCCCAGTCATGCACCGCCGGCGCGACCGTCCAACCGAAGCCGGGCGCCTCGGCGAAAGCGTCGGCGAACTGCGCGGCATAGACCAGGAGCTTCTTCGGCACGCAGCCGCGAATGACGCAGGTGCCGCCGACGCGGCTGTCCTCGCAGATCGCCACCTTGGCGCCGTAGCTTCCGGCCCGACGCGACGAAGCGACGCCGCCCGACCCCGCGCCGATCGTGATCATGTCGAAATCATATCGTGCCATGCTGCCTCGCTCGCGCCCGCGGCGCGCCGCCACCCTACCCCGCCGAGCCGCCACGGCTCAACCGGTTGAGCGTCCGGCGAAGATGTAAGCGCGGCGCGTGCCCGTCGCGCGCATGGCAGCCATGGGCGAAGGCGATGTCCCAGAGATTACAGCCAACACGCAGGCTCGGGCGCTGACGCCGCGCCAGGCAGGGCGGAGAGTCCCGGCTTTGCCGCCAGGGCGCGTCAGCCGGCTTCGCGGTCGGTCGCAGCCGCTTGCCGGCGGTCGTTCTTGCCCGCCACCTGCTCCATATCCGCCGCGAGCCGCAGCAAATGAGCGGCTACGGCGGGGTGACGGACAATCAGCGCCAGACGGCGGAGGCGTTCGGCGTATGGGCGGAGACCGGTGTTCATCGGTGCAGGATTTGACAGACGGTTTCGTGCCGGGTGGGGCCAGGCTGGCGCCGGAACGGCGTCGCGCTCATCCGCGCTGCCTGGCTGGCGACACGGAGCGCAGCCCAGAACCATGTGCTCCGCGGGGTACTGGTACGCGCCATGACCGTTCGCGTCTGGCCGCGTCTCTCGATCGCCGAAGATCGGCACAACATAGGCGTCCCAGAACTCGCGCTCGGCATCGGCGGCGGCGGTGCGCTTCTCTCGGTCCGGGTCGTTCAAGGCTATATCGACCAGACGAGCGTGGATTTCCTGTGTCAGACGAAGTTTTTGAGGAGTGATCTCCATGGCTTCCTCTTATCACCTTACTAATACCAATTCGCAGCTGTCCCGGTACCGGTAAACGCCGGCGGCGCGAAGGATCAGCATTCGATAACCGCATGGCGGCTTCGACAGTTGTCGGGCGATAGAAACCTGGGGACGTGAACGGGTTCTGTCGTTCAACCCTCGACCCGCGGCGCTCAGCCCGGCATCGCCGCCAGCCCCAGACGATCGAAAAGCCGGCGATCGCGCTCGTGCGCGGGATTGGCGGTGGTCAGCAGCTTCTCGCCCGAGAAGATCGAGTTGGCCCCGGCGAGGAAGCAGAGCGCCTGCGTCTCGTCGCTCATCTCCTGGCGGCCGGCCGAGAGGCGCACCACCGATGCCGGCATGGTGATACGCGCGACGGCGATCATGCGCACGAAGTCGAAGGCATCGAGCTTCTCCGTGCCCGCCAGCGGCGTTCCCTCGACCTGCACCAGGAGGTTGATGGGGACGCTCTCGGGATGGCGAGGGAGGGTCGCCAGCATCTC
>DASQSR010000118.1:0-8316 GCA_035642295.1 Allostellaceae bacterium
TGCAGCGGCTCGGCAGCGACGACCAGGTCCGGCTGCAACTCGTCGCCCATGCCAGCGGCGGCAGCGACGAGTCGAACGAGGCGCGGCGCATCTCGCTGCAGCGCGCGCTCGCGGTGCGCAGCTATCTCATCGACCGCGGCATCGCCAGCACCCGCATGGATGTGCGCGCCCTCGGCAATCGTAGCGAGGGCGGCAGCGGGGGGCCGCTCGACCGCGTCGACGTCGTCATGCTCGATCGTTAGCGCCGCGACCACCGGCAGAGGAAGGACGCCTTGACCCGCCCGCAACGCTATTTCACCCGCATGATCGTGTTCGTCGTTGTCGTCGGCGCCATCACCGCCCTGCTCTCGCCCGCGCTCTACCGCTATTTCATGGGCAACCCGGCGGTCAACGGCATGATCCTCGGCATTCTCGCCGCGGGCATCGTCTACATCTTCCGCCAGGTCCTTCAGCTCAACCCGGAAGTCGCCTGGCTCGAGCGCTTCCGCCGCAACCAGGCCGGCACGTCGGGCGAAGCGGCGCCGCGACTGCTGGCGCCGATGGCGACCATGCTCGCCGACCGCCGCGGCGGCCGCATCAGCCTGTCGGCGATGTCGATGCGCAGCCTCCTCGACGGCATCGGCACCAGGCTCGACGAGACGCGCGAGACCTCGCGCTACCTCATCGGGCTCCTCGTCTTCCTCGGCCTCCTCGGCACCTTCTATGGCCTGCTCGAGACGGTGCAGTCGGTGGGCGGCGTCATCGGCTCGCTCTCGGCCGGGGCGAGCGACCCGGTGCGCGCCTTCAACGCGCTGAAGAGCGGGCTGCAATCGCCGCTCGGCGGCATGAGCACCGCGTTCAGCGCCTCGCTCTTCGGCCTCTCCGGCTCGCTCGTGCTGGGCTTCCTCGACCTGCAGGCGGGCCTCGCCCAGAACCGGTTCTATCACGATCTCGAGGAGTATCTCTCCGGCTATACGCGGCTCTCGGGCGGGGGGCCGGTGAGCGATGGCGGCGAGACCTCGGTGCCGGCCTTCATCCAGGCACTGCTCGAGCAGACCGCCGACAGCCTCGACAATCTCCAGCGGATCATGGGTCGCGGCGAGGAGAGCCGCATTTCCGCCAATACCAATCTGCAGGCGCTCACCGAGCGCCTGACGACGCTGACCGACCAGATGCGCGCCGAGCAGACGCTGCTGCTGCGCCTCGCCGAGAGCCATGTCGAGCTGAAGCCGGTGCTCCAGCGCCTCGCCGACGCCACCGCCAGCGGCCCGCCCGGCGCCGACGAATCGCGCACGCATCTGCGCAATATCGAGGTCTACCTGGCGCGCCTCGCCGAGGACGTGAACCAGGGCCGCGGCGAGGCGGTACAGGAAATCCGCAGCGAGATCCGCCTCCTCGCGCGCACCATCGCCGCGCTTGCCGAAGAGGGCGAGCGGTAACCCGCGGGCGATAGGGCTCCTAGCATGGCGATTTACTCGCGCCGCAACCGCCGCTCCAGCATCGATATCTGGCCGGGCTTCGTCGACGCGCTGTCGCAGCTGGTGATGGTCATCGTCTTCGTGCTGCTCGTCTTCACCGCGGGGCAGTTCTACCTCTCCGACGCGCTCAGCGGCCGCGACCAGGCGTTGCAGCGACTGACGCAGCAGGTCAACCAGCTCTCCGACCTGCTCGCGCTCGAGCGCAAGGCCAATGCCGATCTGCGCCTCAACGTGGCGCAGCTGTCGAGCCAGCTCCAGGCCGTCGATGCCGAGCGCGACAAGCTCACCAACCGCGCCGCCGAGCTGAACGACAAGGCCGAGGAGGCGAGCGGGAAGAGCGGCGACCTGCAGAACCGCTTGACCCAGGCGCAAAGCACCATCGACCAGCTCAACCAGAACATCCTGGCGCTGCGCCAGCAGCTGGCGCAGATCGCCGCGGCGCTCGACGCCTCCGAGGCCAAGAACAAGGAGCAGCAGGTGCAGATCGCCGACCTCGGCAAGCGCCTCAACGCCGCGCTCGCCACCAAGGTCGAGGAGCTCGCCCGCTTCCGCTCGGAGTTCTTCGGCACGCTGCGCCAGGTGCTCGGCGACCGGCCGGACATCCGCATCGTCGGCGACCGCTTCGTCTTCCAGTCGGAGGTGCTGTTCCCGATCGGCAGCGCCGACCTCACCGACGAGGCCAAGCAGCGGCTGCTGCTGGTGGCGAACGCGCTGAAGGAGATCTCCGCCAAGATCCCGCCCAACATCACATGGGTGCTGCAGGTCGACGGCTTTACCGACAAGCGGCCGATCAACACGCCGCAATTCCCGTCGAACTGGGAGCTTTCGACCGCCCGCGCCATCTCGGTCGTCCGCTTCCTCATCGGCCAGGGCATCCCGCCCGACCGGCTCTCCGCCGCGGGCTTCGGCGAGTATCAGCCGCTCGACCCCGGCAATGACGAGGCCGCGTTCCGTCGCAACCGCCGTATCGAGCTGAAGCTGACCGAGCCCTGAGGCACGGGCGCCCCTTAAAACCGAAGCCGCGGAGCGATCGGCTCCGCGGCTTCGTCTTGTCCCGGATGTCGCCGCCGCGACGCTCCGAGAGGAGCGTCGCGGCAGCGAGCGACCGAACTACTTCTTCTTTGCCTTCTTGCGCTTCGCGGCCTTCTTCCGCTTCGGCGCCTTCTTGGCGGCGCCCTTTGAGGCCGCAGCCGTGGCACGTTTACGTCTTGCTTTCATGAGTTCAAACCCCCTGTGCCGACGAAACGCCGCGATTCTAATGTAAGTCGCAACCGAAAGTCGAATGGAATTGCGCGAAAACCGGGGTCAAGCAGCTATTTTTCGACTCGAAGCGCGCAGAAATGGAGTCGCCGAACGTGTTCGGCGCAATTTCGAGTGCGCGTTTCCCGGCGAATCGATACTGCAGCGCGGTTGCGCGGCGCGATTCGCTTCGGTATAAAGCCGCAGCTTTTTTGCGGAGCAGGCGATGAAAGACGGCATCCATCCCGACTACCACGAGATCACGGTCGTGATGACCGACGGCTCGAGCTACAAGACGCGCTCGACCTACGGCAAGCCGGGCGACACGCTGCGCCTCGAAATCGATTCGAAGTCGCATCCGGCCTGGACTGGCGGTCAGCAGCGCCTGCTCGACAGCGGCGGCCAGCTCGCGCGCTTCAACAAGCGCTTCGGCGGCCTCGGCGTGAAGAAATAGCCGGCGCGCCGCACCGACTTCTTAACGTTCTGTTAGTGATGAGGCGTCAGGCGAGCTGGCGGCGCGCCAGCTCGTCGAGGCGCGCGACGCGAACGTAGAGCCGCTGGCTGCGGTCGAGCAGCAGGGCGAGCCGCCGCGGCATCCTCTCGGCCGCCTCCGCCGTCACCTCCATGCAGATCGCGTGCTCGGCCAAGGCGCGGTGGTCGCCGATCGCCTGCGCCTGCGTGATCTCGCCGGCATGGACGGCGCGCTGCGCCAGCAGCCAGGCCATGATCTGCGTCAGCCGCGCAGTGAGGCGCATGGTCTCGCCGCAGACGCGCAGCCGCTCCACCGGAATCAGCGTCTCGCGGTCGATCGGCTCGCGATGGGCGAGGTAGTCGCGGGCCTCCACCAGGAGGTCCATCGCCTCGCCATAGGTCTTGCCGAAAAATGCTGTCGCCTGCACTGGCTCTTCCTGCTCGCTCTTGCCCGTCTAGCATCCCGACTATGGCAAAACCAGCACCGACAGGGTTAACGCGGCCCTCTTGAACGCAGAGCGGCAATACTTATTTGCAGGAACGGTCGGACGCCCCGCGCGGGTTCGACCTCTCAGGCCCGGCCAGACCGGCGGGCATGGAGACAATCCCATGTTGCTCATTCGGAGGATATGGTCATGGACAGTTTCGATTTCTCTCCCCTTTTCCGCTCCACCATCGGCTTCGACCGGCTGATGCGGCTTGCCGACACGGCGACGCGCCTGGATGCCGGCAGTTCCTATCCGCCCTACAACATCGAGAGCACCGGCGAGAACACCTATCGCCTCACCATGGCGGTGGCCGGCTTCTCGCCCGATGAGCTCGATGTCACGGTGCAGGAGAACGCGCTGCTGATCACCGGCCGGTCCAAGAAGGAGGAGGACGAGAAGGGCTATCTCCATCGCGGCATCGCGCGGCGCGCCTTCGAGCGGCGCTTCCAGCTCGCCGACCACATCAAGGTCGTCGGCGCCAGCCTCGACAACGGCTTGCTGCATGTCGACCTCGCCCGCGAGATCCCCGAGGCGATGAAGCCGCGGAAGATCGAGATCGGCGCCGGCAGCGGCCCGCGCACGATCGAGCAGAAGGTGGCCTGACCCGCGCACCGGGGTTAGGGAAAGAGAAAGGGCGGCTCTGCGGAGCCGCCCTTTCGCTTGCGCCGCTCAGTGCTTCAGGCGGCCGACGGCGTTGGAGAGGATCAGGTAGAGCTTGCCGACATCGGCGGTGACGAAGGTGGCGCCGAGCACATCCATGTGGTCGCATTCCCGCGCCTGCGCGAGCAGCGTCTCGAACTGGTTGAGATAGCGCAGCACATAGTCGCGGAAGCCCGGATCCTCCTCGAACTTCTTCTTGATGAGCGAGCCGGCGTTCTTCTCCTGCATCTGCAGCAGCTGGCGGGTGAAGACGCCGCGGTCGCCGGCGTGGAAGCGCTTCCACACCGCGTCCGGAATGCTCTGATCGAGGACGCGGTTGAGGTCGACGGCGATCGATTGCAACGTCTCGATGATGAAGGTCGCGGCCTTGAGGAAGGTGTCCTGCTGCGTCTGGATCGCCGCCTCGCGCACCCGCTGCGCCTCGCCGGAGGCATCGCTCGCCGCCTTGAGCAGCGCCTCGGTCTGCGTCTCGAACAGACCGGCGGCGTCCTTCGCCTTGACGCCGGCGCGGTCGGCGGCGGCGATGAGCTCGCCGGAATGGCGGCGGAAGGTGTCGCCGACATCCCGCAGCCGCTCGACCGTCTTGTCGGTAGCGCCGTTGAGCTCCGTCGTCTGCTCGCGCAGCGCGTTGCGCACCTCGGTGAGCTGGCTGCCGGCATGCTCCGCCGCCGCGGCGAGGTCGCGCAGCTGGCGGCGCAGCGCGTCGTTGACCTGGTCGGCGCGCGTCGAGGCGGATTCCGAAGCGACGGTGAGGTTGGTCGCCTGCGCCCGCGCCGCCTCCCCCAGCTCCTGCAGCCGGCCGGCGAGATGGTCGCCGGCATTGGCGACGGCAGAGGCGCGCTCGCCCAGATGCTCGCTCGCATCCTGCAGCCGCGCGGCAACGCGGTCGGCGGCGCCAGCGAGGTCCTGCACCTGCTGGCGGAAAGCGGCGCTGCTGTCGCGCAGGCGGCCGCTCGCCGCGTCGCTGGCGCCGGCGACCTGTTGGGCGCGCTCGCTGAAGCGGTCGCCGAGCTCGGCGAGGCGGGCGGCGGTGCGGTCGGCGGTCTCGTGCACCTCGGCGGCGCGCTGGCGCAGGACATCGCCGCCCTGGCCGAGGCGAAGCGTGGCCAGCTCGCTCGCTTGCGTGACGGCGCGGCTCTGCTCGGCGAGGTGATGGCCGACCTCCTCGATCTTGGTGCCGGCGCGGTCGGCCGCTTGCGTCACCTCGCTGGCACCGGCCTGCATGGTCTCGTTCATGGTGGCGGTCAGGGTCGAAAGGCTGTCGGCGACGGCATGGAGATCGCGCACCTGGCGCTGCATCACCACCGCCATCGCCTCGGCCTGGGTCCCGGCCTCGGTGCCGGCGTCCTTCAACAGCCGCGCATGTTCGCGGAAGGCATCGCCGACCTGGCTCGAGCGCTGCACCGCCGACTCCGAGGAGCGTGTCAGCTCCTGCGTCTGCTGCTGCAGCAGGCTGCGGATCTCGTTGACTTGCGAGGCGACGGCGTTGCGCGCGGCGTTGAGGCGGCCGAGCTGCTGGGTGAAGGCGTCATGCAGCTGCGCCACCTGCGCTACCGCCGTCTCGGTGCCTTCCTTCACCCCGTCGATATGCTGGCGCAGCATGTCGCCGACATTGGTCAGCCCCGCGCTCGCCTCGGCCGACGCGGCGGCGAGGCGGTCGGCCTGCTGGTCGAAATTCTCGCCCGCACGACGCATCTTGGCGGCGGTCTGGTCGGCGATCGACTGCAGATCGGTCGCCTGACCGCGCAGCCCGCTCGCCGCCTCGCCCACCTTCGCGGCCGCTTCCGCCGCCGAGCCGGTGAGCGACTCGGCGCTCTCGCGGAAGCCGTCGACCGCCTGGCGCGCCGTGGCGATCGTGCCCTGGACCACGGCGGAGATGTCCTGGCTGCGCTGGCGCAGCGATTCGCCCACCGCCTGGACGCGCACCGCCGACTGCTCGCTGGCGGCGAGCAGATCGCGCGCCTGCTGGCGCAGCGCCTCGCTCACTTCGTCGACGCGGGCGCTGGCATTGCGCGCGGCGACGGCGAGGTGCTCGGCATTGCCGCCGAACGCCTCGCCGCTCTCCTTGACCCGCGCCAGCGCCTCGGCGGCGGCGTTGCGCAGCAGCTGCGCCTGGCGCGCCAAGGTTGTGCCGAGGATCTCGGCCTGGCTCGCGCTCTGCTCGGTGTGGCGGCCGAGATCGGCGGCATAGTTGCGGAAGGTGGTGCCGAGCACTTCGGCCTGCGCCGCCGCTTTGTCGGTCGCGACGAGCAGCGCCTCGGTTTCGGTATGGAGCGCCTCGGCGCCACGCCGGGCGGTGCTGCCGATCTGGCTCGCGGAAGCATCGAGCCGGGCGGAGACCTGCGCCAGCTGCTGCTCGATGGCGCTGCCCTGCTCGACCATCCGCTCGCTCGCCGCCGCGGTGCTGCGCGCCACCGTCGCCTCGAAGGCGCCGATCTCGCCGGCGACGCGGTCGGCGGCCGAGCCGAGATCGCGCAACAGCTTGTCTCCGACACGTCCCAGCTCGGCCGCAGTGCGGTCGGCGGCGCGCTCGAAGCCATCGACGATCGTCGCCTCGAGCTCGCCGGCGCGGCCGGTGATGCGGTCGCCGCTGGCGGCGAAGGCGCGCTCGACCACGGTCTCGACCACCGCCACCTGGCCGGCGAGGCGGTCGGTGGCGGAGGCGAGGTCGCGACCGGCGGTCTTCTCGATGTGCGCGGCGTGGCTGCCGATCGCCGCGGCGAGGCGCTCGATATTGGCGACGGCCGCCTCGAGGCCGCCGCGCAAACGCTCGCCGCGCTCGGCCGCGGTGCTGACGGCGGCGACGACATCGCCCATGCGCCCCCCCAACCCGCTCGCCGTCTGCTCCAGGCGCTCGGCCGCCCCGCCGATGATGCGGGCGAGATCCTCCGCCTGCTGCCGCAGCGTCTCGCCGGCGCGGTGCGCCCGCTCCTCGGCCTGGTCGGGGGGGAAGGCGAAGGCATCGACGCGCTCGGCGAGGCGCGCCGCGGCAAGGCTGAGCTCGCCGGCGTGCCGGCGGAAACTGCTGACCACCCAGATGAAAGCCAGCGGCAGAGTGACGCCGAGGACGGTGACGGCGATCTCGTTCGGCAGCATGGCCAGTAGGACCTGCCAGCCGACTTGCGTTTGAAGGTAGATGCCGCAAGCCAGGAGCCAGACCGCCCCCAGCAGCGGCCCGGACAAAAGGATCCCCCAAACTCTACGCAATCCCGACGCGCTCCTTCGAGTGCGGTACTGCCGAAAGAGTCGCCTATCTCTTGAGTCGCGTCAACCGGTGGTGTGTCTTTCCGGGGGCATCAACGCTGCCAGCGCCGAGCGAATCGTCGCAGGGATCGGCTCCGGCCGGCGGCTCGACCGCGCCACGAAGACATGGACGAAGTGGCCGGCGGCGGCGGGTTCCTCCGCGCCCGGGCTGAAGAGACCCACTTCGTAGCGCACGCTGGTGCGGCCGAGCTTGCCGACGCGGAGCCCGGCATCGACCGGATCGGGATAGGCGAGCGGACGGTAGAAGCGGCACATGGTCTCGACCGCAAGGCCGATCACCGCGCCCTCGTGGACGTCGAGTCCACCCGCGCGGATCAAGTACTGATTGATCACCGTGTCGAAGAAGGAATAGTAGACG
Organism: Allostellaceae bacterium; assembly: GCA_035642295.1. GTDB lineage: Bacteria > Pseudomonadota > Alphaproteobacteria > ATCC43930 > CGMCC-115725 > DAHUYF01. The sequence continues at coordinate 7,938 of DASQSR010000118.1, forward strand.
ACATTGTTGACGTGGCCGTAGAGGTCGTTGTCCATCCACCGCGTGGTGATGGTGAGAAAATGCGGGTAGTCGGCCCGCCGCTCGGCCGCCTCCGCCATCACAGCACCGTCCGCAAGGCCGTCAGGGTCGCCACCGGATCCTCCAGCATCATCATGTGGCCGACCCCCGGCAGCACCACGACGCGCCCCGCGGCGAAGCGTCCGGCGAAGGCCTCCCCACGCGATGCCGGCGTCATCCGGTCCTCGCCGCCGAGCAGCAACAGCACCGGGCAGCGGATTTTTCCCGCCGACTCGGCAGCGTCGCGGTAGGCGTCGCAAGCGGCAAGGTCGGCGGTAAGACTCGACGGGTCGGCCCGCTGCAGCAGCCGGAGGGCGCCGCC
>DASQSR010000119.1:0-3944 GCA_035642295.1 Allostellaceae bacterium
GAGCAGCAAGGCCGTGCGCGGTTGCTTGGCCAGCGCGAAGGCGACCAGCATCAGCCGCTCGTAGAGAAAGACGAGGCGCTCGGGATGGAGGAGGTCCATGCCGGATTGCTCGGTCAGCTGCCCGTCGCCGGCGATGGCGCCGAGGATGCGGGTGATGCGCGCGCCCTCGCTCGCATCGACGACGAAGACCACGGCGCCGAAGCGCGGCGTCCGCCGCAGCTGGCGGATGCGGCAGTCCTCGCCATACTGCTCGATGATGCGCTCGCGCAGCATGGTGCGCCCGTCGCGCCCGCGCTCAGCGCGCCGGCACGCCGTGCCGCACCAGCGAGCGGCGGCCGCGATGCCAATAGAGCGGCGGCGTCTCCGGCGCCGCGCCGCGCCAGGCCTCGACCGCACAGCGCAGCATGAAGCGCGTCACGTTCTGCATCGGCCCCGGCGGCTCGCTCTCCACGGGATGCCAGTGCAGTTCGTCCAGCTCCTCGCTCGCCGCCAGCTCGCCTGCGGCCCGGCGCCCGTCGGCGACGAAGAAGCGCGCATGGAAGCGGATCGGCGAGGCCGTAGGGGTGATGGCGCGGCCGACGAGGCGCAACAGCTCCGGCGCCGGCGTCAGCCCCTGCGCGCGAAACGCCGCTTCGACCGGCGACAGCACCGCTGCTGCCGCGGGCGCCGCCGCGCGGCACGGCTCGCCGACCACCAGCCCGGTCTCTTCGAAGGTCTCGCGCAGCGCCGCGCGCTTCAGCGCCAGGAAGTCCTTGGCCTCGCGATCGGCCAGCTCGCCGGCCCAGGGGCGCGCGTCTCCCGCGGTCACCCGGCCGCCGGGAAAGACATAGCGCCCGGGCATGAAGCGCGCGCCCTTGCCGCGCCGGCCGATCAACACCTCGAGGCCGCCCCGCCGCTCGCGCAGCAGGATGAGGCTGGCCGCATCGCGCGGCCGCACCGAACTCCGCTCAGCCACGTTCGGCCGCGCCTTTGCTGGGGGTCGTCATCCCTCTTTCACGCGCTTCCGGCGCCGCTCCTCACTCCAAAGTAGATCATTGCCCGTAGGGCGCGCAAACCGTCGAATTCAGCAATCCTTTACGCTTGGCGCCGATCCTGACCCTTCAAGGGGACTCTTGGAGGACCGGCGGCTTTCTGCGGAGGGCGGCGCCATGCGGCTGAGCGGTTTCGGCACCCGGCTGAGCGGCCGACGGTTCCGGCTGAGCAATTACCGGATCAAGTTTCGCCTCTATGCCGGCTTCGGCGCGCTGGTCGTGCTCGGCACGGTCATTGCGCTTGTCGGCGTCTGGCAGATGCGCGCGCTCGACGGGCAGGTCCGCGACATGGTCGTCGTCTCCGAGAACGCCGCGCGGAACCAGCAGACGAGCCGCCTCGTCGAGACCTTGCGGCGCATCGGCGCCGTCTACAAGATCACCGGCGATGAGGACGAGGCGGCCGAGTTCGGCAGCCGCGCGCTTCTCGCGAGCAACCTCCTGCAGAAGAGCGCGGCCAGCAATGAGGATTTGAGCGACCTCTACAACAACGCGGCGAAGATCATCGGCGCGGCCAACAACAATTTCGACCAGCTGGTCAAGCTCACCGGGACGCAGCAGGCGAGCCAGAAGCAGCTCTTCGCCGCGATCGACGCCGTCACCGCCGCGTCCGACCATCTGCTGCACGAAGCCGATCAGGACTCCGACCAGAATCTCTCGCGTCGCGCCCAGCTGGTGGCGATGAGCGTGCTCAGCCTGCGCGCCGCCGCCTGGCACTTCCTCGCGACGCGCGATGCGGCCGCCATACCCGACGTCAAGCTCGCGGGCGCGACCGCGAGCATGACGCTCGATGCGCTGAAGAAGGCGCCGGGCGCGGACAAATACAACGACATCATGACCGCGCTCGCCGCCGCCCTCAAAGATTTCCGCACCGCCTTCGACAGCCTCTCCGCGGCAGCCATCGCCGGCGACAAGCTCTACGATGAGGTGATGCGGCCTCAGTTCAAGCAGGTCGACGACATCGACGACAGCGTGCAGCAGTCGCTGGAGAGCGCGCTCGATACGAGCAAGTCGACGACCCTCCACACCATCCTCGCGACGTTGGCGAGCCAGGGCGTGCTGGCGCTGGTCGGGCTCGCGCTCGGCCTCGCCCTCGCTTTCCTCATCGGCCGCAGCATCGTCCGGCCGGTCTCGGGCATGACCGAGGCGATGGCCAAGCTCGCCGACGGCGACACCACCGCACCGATTCCGGCGCAGGACTTCAAGGACGAGCTCGGCGCCATGGCGAAGGCCGTCGGCGTTTTCAAGGAAAGCATGATCAAGGCCGACCGCCTCGCCGCGCAGCAACGCGAGGAGCAGGCGAAGAAGGCGCAACGCCAGCAGGCGATCGAGGAGCATATCACCGGCTTCGACCGCTCGATGCGGCAGTCGCTCGATACCCTGGGGTCGGCGGCGGGCGAGCTGCGCCGCACCGCCGAGAGCATGTCGAGCACCGCCACCGACACGACGCGCCAGGCGGCCGCGGTTGCCAGCGCGTCCGACCAGGCCTCGAGCAACGTGCAGACCGTGGCCTCCTCCACCGAGGAGATGGCGGCCTCGATCGGCGAGATCAGCCGCCAGGTCGTGCATTCCTCGGAGGTGGCGGCGAAAGCGGTCGATCAGGCGAACCGCACCAACACCACCATGCTCGCTCTGTCGGATGCGGCGCAGAAGATCGGCGAGGTGGTGAGCCTCATTCAGGATATCGCCAGCCAGACCAACTTGCTGGCGCTCAACGCCACGATCGAGGCGGCCCGCGCCGGCGAGGCGGGCAAGGGCTTCGCCGTGGTGGCGAGCGAGGTCAAGTCGCTCGCTACTCAGACCGCCAAGGCGACCGAGGACATCGCCGGCCAGATCAACGCCATCCAGACCTCGACCAAGGACGCGGTCGAGGCGATCAAATCGATCGGCGGCATCATTGCCGAGATCAACACCATCTCCGGCACCATCGCGTCGGCCATGGAAGAGCAGGGCGCCACCACGCGCGAGATCACCCGGCACACCCAGGAGGCCGCGCGCGGCACCGGCGAGGTGTCGCAGAACATCTCCGGCGTCAACGATGCCGCCAGCCAGACCGGCGCCGCCGCGGCGCAGGTGCTCGCCTCCGCCAACGGTCTCGGCCAGCAGGCGGAGATGCTGCGTGCCGAAGTCGACCAGTTCTTCGCCAGGATCCGCGCCGCCTAAGTTCGACGCCCCTCAGTGTGGCCCCTGTCAGGGCCGTCCTCGCTGCTCCTCATCCTGAGCCTGTCGAAGGACGCACATCAGAACTGCAGCATCACTTAAACAAACACCGCCTTGAGTTCGCGCTTCAGGATCTTGCCGTTGGCGTTGCGCGGCAGCGGCGCGTCGCGGAGCACGATGCGCACCGGCACCTTGAACGCGGCAAGGCGCTCGGCGACATGGCGGCGGAGCTCGTCCTCGCCGGCGCGCGCGCCGGGCTTCAGCTGCACCACCGCGCCCACCTCCTCGCCGAGCACGCGATGCGGAATCCCAACCACTGCGGCGTCCATCACCGCCGGGTGGCTGTACAGGGCATCCTCGACTTCGACGCAATAGACGTTCTCGCCGCCGCGAATGAGCATGTCCTTGGCGCGGTCGAGAATGTAGAGGAAGCCCTCTTCGTCGATGCGCACGACATCGCCGGTGCGGAGCCACCCGCCGCCGAAGCTGGCCGCCGTCGCCTCGGGCTTGTTCCAGTAGCCTTTGACCACATTGGGCCCCTTGACCCAGAGCTCGCCCGCGGCGCCCGGCGGCACGTCCTGCCCTGCGGCATCGACAACGCGGACATCGCAGACCGGAATGACGAGGCCGGCGCTGTCGGGCTTGCGCTGATAGTCCTCGGCGAGGTTCTGCGATGTGACCGACGAGGTCTCGGTCAGGCCATAGCCGTTCCCCGGCCTCGCCTTGGGGAATTTCGCCTTGAGCCGCGCCACCAGC
>DASQSR010000120.1:0-10577 GCA_035642295.1 Allostellaceae bacterium
GCCCGCGGCATCACCTTCTTCGACACCGGGCCGAGCTATGCCGCCGGCAATGCCGAGCGCCGGCTCGGCGCAGTGCTACGCCACCATCGGCGGACACCCGGCCTCGTCATCGCCACCAAGGTCGGAACCCACGTCTCGCCGTCCGGGCGGCGCTACAAGGACTGGTCGCCGGGTGCTGTCCGCGACAGCCTCGCGCGCAGCCTCGAGCGGCTGGGCCTCGAGCGCGTCGGCCTGCTGCATCTGCACGGCCCGACCATCGCCGACCTCACGCCCGCGCTCCTCGAAACGCTGGAGGCGCTGCGGCGGGCGGGCATGGTGCACTTCGTCGGTATCAATTCCTTCGACGAGGCCGTCGTGCGGGCCGGCCTGCGCATCCCGACCATGGACAGTTTCATGGTCGAATACAACGTCATGAAGAAGCGGAATGCCGCGCTCATCGCCGACATCGCCGCTGCCGGCCGCGCCGTGCTCGCGGGAACGCCGATTGCTCAGGCGCTCTTCACCGGGCAATTCCTGCCTCCGACGGCGCCGCGGCATCTCTGGGCGCTGGCGCGCGCGCTTAGGAACCATCGTGGCGAGTTCGCCGCCGCCTGGCGCTATCGCTTCCTCAACCGGCTGCCGGGGATCGGCGGGGCACAGGCGGCGCTCGCCTATGCGCTCGCCAATCCACAGATTGCCACGGCGATCTTCAATACGACGCAGCTCAGCCATCTCGAGGAGAATGTGGCCGCGGCCGGTCTCACGCTGCCGCCCGAGATCCTGGCGGGGATCGAAGCGGCGGCGGACGCCCCGCCCGCCTGAGGGCAGGGATCAGCGCGGCCGGGAGCTTGCGGCGGACCGGCGGTCGGTCGAGCTCGGCTCGGGCTCCGTCGTCAGGCCGTTGACAATCGTGGCGAGCAAGCGCTCGAGCTGCCGGCGCGAGTGCTCGTGCAGCTCGGCAAAGCGTGCCTGCGCCTGCGCGGAGGATGCCACGAGCTGGGCTGGGTCGCGCGCCCAGGCGGCGATCTGCTCGACCGACTGGGCAACGAACGCCTCGGCGGCGAGGACGCGCCCGCCGGTGATGCCGAGGAGATATCCGATGCAGCCCCGGTCGGTGGCAATGACGGGAACGCCGGCCGACACCGCATCGACGACCACCAGCGGCTCGGCCTCGTGCTCATAAGCGGTCGGAAACAGGAAGATGTCGATCTCGTCGTAAAACGCGGTGACCTGCGCCGAGACAAGCCGGCCCAGATACTTGATACGGTCGCCGAACTCGGCCTGGGCCCCGGCGATCAGCCGGCCGGTATGCGCATCCTCGGCCGGGCCCGCGAGCCAGAGCTCGACCCCGACGCCGCGCGCCCACAGCCCGCGCATGCAGTCGAGAACGCTGTCGATGCCTTTCTCGCGCGAGAGATTGCTGAGATGGCCGACGCGCAGGCGCCGCTCGGCGAAGTGGCGCTCGACCGCCCGCGGCGCAACGAAGGTTGTGTTCGACAACACCGTTACCTGCCGCGCGGAGCGGTAGAGCCGGCGCAGGTCCCGCGCCATCGGCGGCGCCAGTGCGATATGAAGCGCGTTCGGCCCGCACAGCGCCAGGAATCCGGCCATCAGCCGGGTATAGCGCCCGAGGTTGCGGTACGAGTGATAGTGCACAACCAGCGCAAACCCGCACAATCGGCTCGCCAGGGCGATGAGGCAGGAGTAGATCAGGCCGGCGCCGCTGTGCGGGGCGAGGTAAAGCGTCGAGTAGCCGCGCAGACGCGCGATCACGAGGACGCCGCAGGCGGCGATCGCCGATAGCAGCTTCGAGAACGGGCCGAGGCGCCGGAACCGGTCGATATCGAAGCGCGCCACCGTCGCCGCGGCGTCAAGCTGCTCGAACATGCACTGGGTGACGATGCGCTGGCCGTTGACAGGCGGTGGAAACAGGCCAATGAACAGTACCCTCGGCCGGATGCGCCCCGCCTCGCCGGGATCGCACCGACCCTGGACGTTCATGGCCGCGCCGCTCTCGCGCGGCTGATCGATCGTCGGATGAGTCACGGACATCGCCAGAAGTTGTCGGGCGTTAAACGTTGCTGTTGGCCGGGGGTTCCGTAGCTCTACTGTGCCGCGAGAGCCCCCTCCGGTTCACGCGTTCGCGCGATGAAGGCGTAGCGCATAGAAAAGGTGGTAAACGAGAATGCGCGGCCGCAGCACGCCTTCGCGCTGCCAGCGCCAAAGTTCGGCAAGGGCGCGCTGCCACCTTCCGCTGCGCAGCAAGGCCATCACGACGATGAACGCATTGAACCCCCGCTTCATCTCGAAATAACCCTTGTTGCCGAGCGCGTCGTCGCGCAGGAAACGGTCCCAGTAGAACATCGCGTCACGGGCATTGGCCAGGCGTTGCTCGGCGCGCTTCAGGGTGTTGGCAAGCGAGCCGGGATGGTAGCGGTAGTGCGCCAGCCGGTGCGGCACGTAGTAGCAGCCGCGCCCGGTCCGGGCGGCGAGATAGGCGAGGTAGACATCGACGCTGAAGTCGAGCTCGCGCGGGATCGCGGCCCAGTCGATCGCCGAGCGCCGCAGGACCGAGGCGGAGAACACGCAGATTGAGCGATAGACGAGGGCGATCTCGTCGAACGGCCGGTGTACCCCCTCGCGCAGGCGGTGGCGCTGCCAGCGGCGGGTCACCTGGTCGCTGGTGGCCTCGTCGGTGCGGCCGTCCGTATCGATGATCGAGTGGTCGCAAAAGGCGAGAACCAGCGACGGATCGGCCTCGAGCAGCGGCACCAGCGTGGCGAGGAACCCGGGATCCCACAGGTCGTCGTCGCCCAGAACCGCAATGTACCTGCCGCGGGCATGGCTGATGGCGGCCAGCAGGTTGCCGGTAACGCCGAGATTGGTCGGATTGCGGTGGTAGTGCAGCCGCCGGTCGGCGAAGCCGGCGACCACGTCGGCGGGGTCGTAGGGGCTGGCATTATCGCTGACGATGACCTCGAAGTCGCCGAAGGTCTGCCGCAGCACGCTGGCGATCGTCGCCCGGAGGTAGTCGCGCCGGTCGAAAGTCGGGATGAGGACGCTCACCAGCGGCGGCGGTTCGTCTGCCATGAATGAGCGCCCGATCCCTGCCGAGCCTAGCGGTAGTATTCACGCAGCCGGCCGGCATAGAGCACCGAGTCGGTAAAGCCGTCCTTGGCGTGCGCCTTGACGTCGACCGCCATCAGCGCCGCGCCGGCAACCCGCGCGCCCGACTCGACGAGCTGGCGCAGAGCCGAGGCGGCCACCTTGTGCGAGGTCGATGCCCAGCGCACGACGAACAGCGTCTGCTCGGCGAGGGTCGCCAGCACCCGCGTGTCGGAGACCGCCAGGACGGGGGCGCTGTCGAGGATGATCATGTCATAGCGCTCCATCAGGCCGCGCAGCAGCTGGCGGAAGCGGTCGGAGGACAGCAGGTTCGGCGGCAGCTGCGGCTGGTCCCCGGCGGGAATGACATCGATGCCGCCGGCGCCCGTCGAGTAGATGACCTCCTCGAGCGCGTTGCGGTTGATCAGCCATTCGATCAGGCCGGGCTTATGCGCGACGCCGGCGAGGCGATGGACGGCCGGGCGCCGGAGATCGCCGTCGATGACGATCACGCGCTGGCCATAACGCGCCACCATCTGCGCCAGCGACATCGCCATGGTCGACTTGCCCTCGCCGGGCAATGCCGAGGTGACCAGCACCACCCGCGGCCGCTGATCGACGTCGGCGAGCATCAGGTTGGTGTGGATGCCGCGGATCGCCTCGGCATAGGCCGAGAGCGGCCGGTCGATCACCTCGTGCTCGGGACGGCTGCCGGCCACGCGACGCACGCCGCCAAGCGCCGGCACCATCCCCAGCGGATAGACCTTCAGCTGGCTGCGCACCTGGTCCATGCTGCGGATGGCGACGTCGAGGTTCTCGCAGATCAGCGCCAGCAGCACGCCCAGCACCAAGCTCGCGAGCAGGCTGAGCGAGATCAGCACCGGCTTTTGCGGAAAGCTGGGCCGCAGCGGTACGAAGGCGCGGGAGATGATGTCCGCGTCGGGCTGCTGGAAGCTATCCTGGCTCTGCGTCGCCTTGTACTGCGACAGGAAGTTCTCATAGAGCGTGCGGTCGGCCTGCGCCTGGCGCTCGAGGTCGTGCAGCTGCACCTCGGCGATGTCGCCGTGGGCGGCATCGGCCTTCATCTTGGCCAGCATGTTGTTGAGGCCCTGCTCGCGCGCCTGCTGCGTCGCGACCTCGTTCTTGAGCGCGTCGATGATGCGGGCGACCTCGGTCTGGATCTTGGCGCGGATCTCGGCGATCTCGGCGCGCACATTGATGACCTTGGGATAGCGGTCGCCGTATTGCGCCGAGAGGTCGGCGGCGCGGCGCTGGGCGTCGGCCTCCTGGGCGCGCAGTGCCTGGATCACCGGCGATTGCAGCACCTCGAGGATGTCGTCGTGGCTGATCGCGGCGTCGGTCGCCCGCCCGCCGCGGGTGACGCCGGAACGCTGCAGCTGGGCGAGCCGCGACTGCGCTTCGAGGTACTTGGTGTGCGCGGTGATCGCGTCGGCCGAGACCTGCGCCATCTGCTGCATCGCCAGCGTCGTGCCGGGGAGGCCGGGGGCGGTCGGGTTCGCCGCCTGCAGCAGGCCGTTGGCGGCGCGGAACTTCTCGACCCGGTCCTCGGACATCTGCACTTCATCGCGCAGGCTGTTGAGGCGGTCGGCGAGCCAGGTGTTGGCGCGCTTCGTCGCTTCGAACTTGGCGTCGAGCCGGGCGACGATATAGGCGTCGGCCAGGGTGTTGGCGACCTCGGCGGCGGTGATGGGATTGGTCGACTGGAAGGAGATATCGATGATCCGTGAATGACCGTCATTCGACACTTTGAGCGCGTCCTCGAAGTTGTCGATGATCTTGGTCATGTCGGTCCCCGCGTTGGCGGGCGCGGGCGGCGGCGATAGCGCCGCGACCCAGCTCTGGGGAATGATGTGCTGCGCCGCGAGCAGCCGCGACAACAGGGAAGGCGGCTGCAGCGCCGGGTTGAACTCGGGGTCGTTGTCGAGATGGAGCTTGTCCACCGTCTTTTCGGCGAGATCGCGCGAGCGGATGACGCCGATCTCGGTGGCGATCTGCTCGTCGGTGCCGCCGCCGCCATTGCCGTTCTTCAGATCGGTCAGCAGGTCCTCGAGCTGGCCGATCTTGACCTGCTGGATGCCGACCAGGACCTGTGCCGAGGCGGTGTATTCCGGCGTCAGGCGGAAGACGATGAAAATCGCCAACGCGGTCAGCGCCACCGTCGTCCACAGCACGAGCGTGCGCCACCGCCAGATGGCGCGCCACATGTTCCTGAGATCGATGCTTTCCAGCGTCGCCTGCAGCAGGTGGGAGCCGCCCTCGATGCTGGGATGCGGGTCGGCGCTCTGCGCGCGCGACACGCTGCCGTCGGTCCTGGTCGGGGTCAATGACGCCATGGCGTAGGTTCCTCGCCGGCCGCAGGGGCCGAGTTCAAGATTGACACTGCGCTCGCTGCCGGCTCCGCCGCTTGCGAGAAGGTGATCCGGGGTGGCCCCCTCTCGCCGCGCGTCGTTACTGGCGCGATTTTCGCCCACTGGGACAGGCGGCACCGATGCCGCGCCACCGGAGCGCACCGAGAACATCATCGCCCGGTGGAAAGTTCCGGGCCGGGCGCCGCGGGGCCCGGGAACCAAGCGCCCGATGTCGCGTTCGCCGACGTTCTCCCTCGAGGCGACGAGAGTACGAGATGTTCATTGACGCGCGGACAGTCGCCGCCAACGCCCAAATCGAGGCGCAGCTCTGCATCGTCGGCGCCGGCGCCGCCGGCATTACCCTCAGCAAGGAGTTCATCGGCACCTCCGTCGATGTTTGTGTCCTGGAGAGCGGCGCCCTCGACTTCGACCCGTTGACCCAGTCGCTTTATCAGGGGACCAACGTCGGGCTCCCCTATTTCGATCTCGACGTCTGTCAAATCCGCTATTTCGGCGGCAACACCAACGCCTGGGGCGGCTGGTGCCGGCCGCTCGATGCCATCGATTTCGCGCCTCGGCCTTGGGTCGAGAACAGCGGCTGGCCGATCCCGGCAGCGGCGCTGCAATCCTACTACCGCCAGGCGCACGCCCTGTGCGAGCTCCGCAGCGACGATTACCATCCGGCCCGCGCCGCAGCCGAGATCGGCCAGCCGCGCGCCCGCCTCGTCGACTTCGACCCGGCGCTGCTCGAGACCAGCATCTATCGGTTCAGCGCACCGACGCGCTTCGGCCAAGTCTATCGCGGGGCGCTGCGTGGCGCCGCCAATGTCCGCTGCTTCCTCAATGCCAATGTGCTGAAGATCGCCACCACCGAGGATGGGCGCGCGGTCAGCCATCTCGTCGTCGGCTGCCTCAGCGGCACGCGCTTTCAGGTGCGGGCGAAGCACTTCGTCCTCGCCGCGGGCGGCATCGAGAATACCCGCCTCCTGCTGCTCTCGAACGACGTCATGCCCGGCGGGCTCGGCAGCCAGAACGATCTTCTCGGCCGCTATTTCATGGAGCATCCGCACACCAAGCGGCGGCTCATCGCCTCGCGGCGCTCGATGCCGAGCGCGCTCTACGGGCTCAGTTTCCGCGACCAGGCGATTTCGGCGCGCCTGGCGCTCTCGCTCGCGGTGCAGCAGCGCGAAGGGCTGCTCAACTACAGTGGCAACATCCACCCGGTTTATTTTGCCCACAACACTTTGGGCTGGCTCGCCTTCCGGAAATTCGTGCTGTCGGTTTCGCACTCGCGCCGCACCGACCCGTACATCCGCTTCCCGCCTTATGGGGCCAAGGGCCTGAGCCTGCACCAGATGATCGATATCATGCGCCAGCTCGACAAGGTGACGGTCGCGGCGGTGCTGCAGCTCTTCCAGCCGAATCGCTTCATTTCGGGCTATGTCCTCGAGAGCAAGTCCGAGCAGGCCCCCAACCCCGACAGCCGCGTCTTGCTCGACCACGCGCGCGACGCGTTCGGGCTCAACCGCGTCAAGCTCGATTGGCGCATGCTGCCGATCGACCGGCACACGGTGATCCGCGCCGAGGAGATCATCGAGGGCGAGCTCGTGCGCCTCGGCATCGGCCGGCTGGCGCCGCTCGCCCCGTCGGAGATCGAGGGTTGGCCCGCCAATCTAGAAGGCGGCTGGCATCAGATCGGCACGACGCGCATGCACGAGGATCCGCGCCGCGGCGTCGTCGATCCCAATTGCAAGCTGCACGGCATCGCCAACCTCTTCGTCGCCGGCAGCTCGGTCTTTCCCACCGGCGGCGCGGCGCCGCCGACGCTGACCATCGTCGCCCTCGCCTTGCGGCTGGCCGATCACCTCAAGGAAGTCTTCGCCGTGCGTCGGCCGGCGGCGACGCAGCCGGTCGAAGCTCCGCGCGCCGAGATCCCCGTCGCGGCTCTGGCGTCGGGTTCTCCCGCCTGACCGCCCCACGGCGCCCCATTGCGGCGGGCGCCGCCGCGCGTCAGAGCGCGGCGATGCCGGGGAAGAACAGGTAGCAGGCGACGCTGATCAGCACGAGATAGCCCAGCAGCACCAGCGTCCAGCCGAAATTGTGCCGGATCACCGCGCCCTCGTTGCGCACGAAGCGCGAGGTCGAGACGCCGACGCTCGCGGTCTGTGGCGCCACCGGCTTGCCGATCTCGGCGCCGATCGAATTGACCGTCGGCAGCAGCAGCGGCGGGAAGCCCAGCACCTGGCCGACCAGCGCCTGGAACTTGCCGAACATCGCATTGGTCGAGGTGTTGCTGCCCGACAGCGCCACGCCGATGAAGCCGAGGATCGGTGCGACGATGATGAAGGCGGGGCCGATGGTCGAGAACGCCTTGGCGAGCGACGCGGCCATGCCCGAGAAGTTGTAGATATAGGCGAGGCCGAAAATGAACACGCCGACCAGCAGCGCGCCCCACATCTGGCGCCAGGTCCTGGCCCAGATCTCTGCCAGCTGCTTGCCGCTGACGCGCATCAGGACCGCGGCGATGATCCAGGATACCAGAATGGCGGTGCCGCCGACGCCAGGGGTCCAGTTGAAGATGGCAGCGATGGTCGCGCCCGGCGAGATCGAGGAAGACGCCGTCACCTGCCGATGCAGCAGGATGATCCCGGGCAGCTTCGACCATGGTCCGGTCCAGGCGACGACGACGACCACCAGCACGATGATCGGCAACCAGCCGCTGGCGATCTCGGCGCCGGACATCCCGTGATGCTGGTTCGCGGCGGCGCCGGTCACCGGTTTGCCGCCATAGCCGAGCACGCTTGCCGGGTGCCAGAACTTCAGCAGCGCGAGGAGGCAGACGAAGCAGACGATCGATCCGGCGACATCAGGCAGATAGGGGCCGAGAAAGGAGCCGACGGGCAACTGCCCGGCGATGTAGCCGAGCGAGCCGACCACGGCGAGCGGCCAGGCCTCCCACATGCCCTTCCTGCCGGAGACGAGATAGAGCAGGATCCAGGGCGGCAGCAGCGCCAGGATGGCGACGATCTTGCTGATCGAGCCCGAGAGCGCCAGCAGCGGATAGCCGGTCACCGCGGCGAGGGCGATGATCGGCGCGCCGAGCGCGCCGTACGACACCGGCGCGTTGTTGGCGATCGCCGCGACGCGGATGGCATCGAGATCGGGAATGCCGAGCGCGATCAGGATCGGGGCAACGAAGGCCCAGGGATAGCCGAAGCCGACAAGCCCTTCGAGCAGCGCGCCGAAAGCCCAGGCGAAGAGGATGGTCTGCACGCGCACGTCCTGGGTCCCCTGCGCGATCAGCCAACGGCGGAGCTTGTCGAAGGCGCCGGTGGCGACCATCGTGTTGAACAGCATCACGCCCCAGAAGGTGATCCAGTCGACGTTCCAGACGCCGGTGGCGGAGCCGTAGAGGTAGGCAAGCACGCCCGTCTCGAGCGGCATCTTCCAGACCCAGAGCCCGAGCAGCAGCGTGATCACCGAGCCGATCAGCGTCGCGAGCCATGCCGACCAGCGCAACACCGCGAGCATGAACAGCAGCGCCACCACCGGGATCAGCGCCACGATCCAAGTGATGAGCATGTTCCCGGCAGGGTCGAGAATTTGCGTGAACATTCGGCTTCCTCCCGCATCATTATCTTTTTTGACGCCCGCGCCTGGCGCGCGTCACAGTCCGCATCGGCGGCGAGGCCCGAGTCCCGGGTGCGATTTGGCGAGGCGGCAGGGCGCCCCAACGATCAAACAGCCAAACGGGTTCAACCCGCTTGCGCTTTCCTCAACCCCCGATTCGGGTGAAAGGATGCGCTACTTCGCCCGACTGGGCAAGTCCGCGCTGCCGCGGCCCTGCGCGAAAGTGCCGCAGCGGCGAGCTTTTCCTAATCCTCCGCCCATATCGAAACGGGGCCGGTGAAGCACCGGCCATTTTGCTGTCGGGAAAAGCCGCGATGCGCCGCTTCTTCGTGCCGGCCCTCCTCTTTGCGCTCCTGATCGCCGGCCGCGCCGAAGCGGCGCGCGTCATCGTCACCATCGACGGGCTGCACAGCGCCAAGGGCAACGTCTTTGTCGCGCTCTATTCCAAGCCGGACGAGTTCCCGGACGGCGACTATTCCGATCAGCACATCAAGGTGAAGGCGAGCCTCACGCCTATCACCGTCGTGTTCGACCATCTGAAGCCCGGCCTCTATGCGGTCGGCGCCTATCACGACGAGAATGCCAACGGCCGGCTCGATACCAATTTCATCGGCTACCCCGTCGAGGGCTATGCCCTGTCGAACGGCATCCGCGCGATCATCTCGCGGCCGCGCTTCATCGATGCCGCTTTCTCCGTCCCCGACGGCGACAAGCACGTCACGCTGCACATCAAGTATTGAACCTGTTGAAGCTCTTGAGCTGAACCCGACGGGCGCCACGCCCGGCGGCGCCCTCGGCAATCTCTCGCGCCCGCCGACCGCACAGCCACGCCGCGGCTGATCAGCCTCTGCGGCGACCATTATCCCAACCGGTTCAGTCCTCGACCGTTGCGCGGCCACCGGCATGTCTCTCGGGGGGAACCAGAGCGCACGCGTTGTTATGCGCGCTCTGGTTTTACGAGAAGCTCCCTTGGTTGAAGCCATGCCCGTTCTGCTGCGGGCGCAGGTTTCTTTCCCCCGCCTAAAGCCCGAGTCGGAATCTCTTCTTCATCTCGACTGCCTGCGCCTCATCGCGGCGGGCGGTATCGTCTTCTTCCATCTCCGGATAAAAATCGATGGTGGAGCGATTTGGCAGCGCGTCGTCGCTTCGACGGATCCCTATTTCCTCTTCGTTGACATGTTCTTTGCGATCTCCGGCTATGTGATCGCCTGGACGAGATTGTCGATTGGGCTGGTTAGGGCAGGTTCCTGCAGCGGAGAGTAGCTCGGCTCGTGCCGCTCCATTGGGCGACGCTCTCCTTCGTCATCCTGTTCGCCACGGCTTCGGTTGCGCTGCGCATTCACATCAACAACCCGGAAGTCTTCGAGCTGAGGTGCCTGCCCGCCAACGCGCTGCTGCTCCATGCGACGGGGCTTTGCCCGCATCCGTCGTTCAACGTCCTGTCCTGGTCGATCAGCGCCGAGATGTGCATGTACCTGCTGACGCCCTTGCTGT
>DASQSR010000121.1:0-2896 GCA_035642295.1 Allostellaceae bacterium
CCGTTCTCGATCAGCGGGTAGCCGCCATCGGAGGCGACGGCGCCGCGCAGCGAGAGGACATAATTGTGCCCCGCCTCCATCGCGTCGGCGAAGAGCTTGGTCGGGCGGCGGAAGCGCGCCGCGGCGACGGCCTTGTCCTGCGAGATCGCGATCGAGGCGAGCTGCGCCCCGTCCATGCGCGCGAAGGCGACGAGATCGCCGGAGGGCCCGACGACGGCGATGTTCATCTTCCAGTGATGCTTGCGCGCCTCGGCCTCGGCGGCGGAGATCAAGCGCTCGGCATGCTCCAAGGCGATCTCGCTGCCATAGGGAATGTCGAACGGCATCTGCTCCGGCACCGCGGCCGGCGCGGCCGCCGGATGCGATTGCGGCGCCTGCTGCGCCGAAGCGCCGGCGGCAAGCGCCAAGGCGGCGACGGCAACCAATCCTGCTGCGAATTTACGCATAGGCTCTCTCCCTCCCTGACCCGTGGTGCGGGCGGGGCCGAGACTAGCGGCTTGCGCGAGGCGGGGCTATCTGAAGCGGCTCGTCGGGACGGTGCGGCTAAGGTCCGAGGGCGGCTAGTCCGAACGGTGCGGCTTTCGCGATTGCTACGCAATCGCTGACGCCGCCGCGGATAAACTCGCTACGCGAGTTTACCGAGGGCTAGTCGGAAAGGTGCGGCTCTCGCGATTGCTGCGCAATCGCTGGCGCCGCCGCGGACGAACGCGCTACGCGCGTTCGCCTAGACGCCGCGGACAAACTCGCTTGCGCGAGTTTTTGCCTAGGACGAACTCGCTGGCGCGAGTTCATCCAGAGGCCACCGCGGGCGGGGGGCGAAGTCGAGGGGGTCGGTGAGGCCGAGGCGCAGGCGCTCGAGGCCGGCCCAGGCGATCATCGCGCCATTGTCGGTGCAGAGCCGGGGCGGCGGCACGACGAAGGCGAGGCCGTGCGCTGCGGCGAGATCGGCGAGCCGCGCGCGGAGCGCCGCATTCGCGGCAACGCCGCCGGCGAGCACGAGGCTCTTTCCCGCGGGCCAGCGGCGGCGGAATTGAACGGCGGCGTGAGCGGCGCGGTCGACGAGGCAATCGCCGATCGCGGCTTGCAACGCGGCGGCGAGATCGGCGACGTCGTGCGGGCCCAGCTCACCCGCGGCATTGGCGAGCCGGGCGACCTCGTGGCGCAGCGCCGTCTTGAGGCCGGAGAAGGAGAAATCGCAGCCCGGCCGGCCCCTAAGCGGGCGCGGCAAGGAAAAGCGCCGCGCATCGCCGGCGACGGCGACGCGCTCGATCACGGGACCGCCGGGATAGCCGAGGCCCAGCAGCTTCGCGCCCTTGTCGAAGGCCTCGCCCGCGGCATCGTCGATGGTGGTGCCGAGCCGGCAATAGCGGCCGACGCCCTCGACGGCGAGGAGCTGGCAATGCCCGCCCGAGACCAGCAGCAGCAGATAGGGAAAGTCGAGCGCGGCGACGAGGCGCGGCGACAGCGCGTGGCCCTCGAGATGATTGACGGCGATGAAGGGAAGCCGGCGCGCGAGCGCGATCGCCTTCGCTTCCATGACGCCGACGAAGACGCCGCCGATGAGACCGGGCCCGGCCGTCGCGGCGACGGCGTCGAGATCGCCGCAGGCGACGCCGGCCGCATCGAGGGCGCGGGCGATGATGCCGTCGAGATGATCGAGATGGGCGCGCGCCGCCACTTCCGGCACGACGCCGCCATAGGGGCGATGCTCGGCGAGCTGCGAGAGCACGATGTCGGCGCGAATGCGCTCGCCTTCATCGCTCACGACCGCCGCCGCGGTCTCGTCGCAACTGGTCTCGATGCCGAGGAGGAGCATGGGGGACGGTAGCGCGTCGGATGTGAGCTGTCAGCTGTCAGCTTCTAGTTTTCAGTCGTCAGTGGTCAGTGGTCAGTTTCCCCTCACCCTCCCGGTCGCTCACGCGACCGGGCCCCTCCCTCTCCCGCAAGGGGAGAGGGGCTACGCGCGCTCTGGCTGAAGGGTTTCAAGCTGAGAGCTGACGGCTGACGGCTGAAAGCTGAAAACTGACGACTGAGAACTGATCACTGACGACGGCCGGCTTGCCGCGCCAGCGGCGACGGCCTAAACAGCGGGATGGCTTGCGTTTTGCGCATGGGGACGCGCGGGAGCGCGCTGGCGCTGGCTCAGGCGGCGGAGGTCAGGGCGCGGCTGGCGCGGGCCCATGCGGCGCTGCAGGCGCCCGACGCGATCGAGACCGTGGCGATCAGGACCAGCGGCGATGCCATCGGCGGCAGGCCGCTCGCCGATCTCGGCGGCAAGGGCCTCTTTGCCAAGGAGATCGAAGAGGCGCTGCTCGACGGGCGCATCGACCTTGCCGTGCACTCGCTGAAGGATCTGCCGACGTTCCTGCCGGACGGGCTGGCGATCGCGGGGCATCTGCCGCGCGAGGACGCGCGCGATGGCTGGTTCTCGCCGCGCGCGCCGCGCATCGCCGCGCTTCCCGAAGGCGCCACCATCGGCACCTCCTCGCCGCGGCGAAGCGCGCAGCTGCTCCACCTCCGCCCCGATCTGCGCATCCTGCCGCTGCGCGGCAATGTCGAGACGCGCCTCCGGAAAGTCGAAGCGGGCGAGGTCGACGGCACGCTGCTGGCGATGGCGGGGCTGAAGCGCCTCGGCCTCGAGGGGCGCATCACCGCGGTGCTGGCGCCCGAAGAGATGCTGCCGGCGGCGGCGCAGGGCGCGATCGGCATCGAGATCCGCGCCGCGGACGAGCGCGTGCGCGCCTTGGTCGCGGCGATCGACGATGCGCCGACAGCGGCACGCATCGCCGCCGAGCGCGCGGTGCTGGCGGTGCTGGGCGGGTCGTGCCACACGCCGATCGCGGCGCTGGCGGAAATAGACGCCGGCGCGAGCCTTCGTCTCCGCGCCATGATCATC
>DASQSR010000122.1:0-3826 GCA_035642295.1 Allostellaceae bacterium
CGCCTCGGCGTCGAGCCCGGACAGCGCGTCGAAGATCTCGCCATTGACCGCCTCCACCGCGCGCTTCACCCCCTTGCCGCCATAGCGCTTCGGATCGCCGTCGCGCAGCTCCACTGCCTCATGGGCGCCGGTCGAAGCGCCCGAGGGCACGGCGGCGCGGCCGATGGCGCCGCTTTCCAGCGTGACCTCGACCTCGACGGTCGGATTGCCGCGGCTGTCCAGAATCTCGCGGCCGTGGATGTCGGTGATGGCGCTCATGGTGTCTCCCGATCAGAGGCCCCGAGATAGCCAGGAGGCTTCCGCGAGGCAAGAGCGCCGTGCTGTCCGGAGCCTCAGGCCGGCTGGCGCCGCCGCTCCTCGGCGAGTCTCCGCTCCCGCAGCGCCAGCATGTGGCGCCGCGTCCAGGCGATGAGCAGGAGCAGTACGCCGAACGCCATCACCGGCGAGAGCGCCACGACCTGCGCCGGCGGGAGGAGCAGCGCGAAGGCGACCCTGGCCAACGCCTCCAGCAGATAGACGCCGCCCCAGACCGCGGTGACGAAGCGCAGCGCGGCGCGGAATTGCGGGATTTCCCAGAGCCCGTTCCACCAGGCGAGCCGCGCCGCATCCTCGCCGGCGACGAACTGGCGGATGATGTAGAAGAGCAGCGGCCGCGCCGCGAGCAGCGAGCCGAGGCAGATGAGGCCGAAGGTCGCGGTGAGGAAGGATTCCTTGATCAGCGCGACGAAGACGCTGCCCGAGATCAGCGAGGCCGCCGTTCCGACCGCAAGGAAGGTCATGACGATGATGCCGAGCGGCTCGAGCCGGCGCGAGCGCACCCAGATGCGAATATTGTTGAGCGCCGGCGCGACCCCGCCTGCCGCCAGTGCCCAAAGCAGCGGCGCGCCGGCGCGGATGAGCAGGTTGAAGATGATGATCGGCAGCGCGACGTCGACGAACAGCATCGGCAGCATCTGCCGGAAGCTGAAGCGGCCGGCGGGCTCGGGCGGCGGCGGCGCGGGATCGGGCAGAATCGCCTCCCCGGTTAGGCGAGCACTCTTTTCTTGGCCAGGCGGTCGAAGGCGACGAGCTCTTCGAGCAGCGCCGGCATGTCCTGGAGGCGCACCATGTTGGGCCCGTCCGACGGCGCGTGGTCGGGGTCCTGGTGCGTTTCCATGAACACGGCGGCGACGCCCACCGCCACCGCGGCGCGCGCCAGCGCCGGGACGAAGCGGCGCTCGCCGCCCGTCGCGTCGCCCTTGCCGCCCGGCTGCTGCACCGAGTGCGTCGCGTCGAACACCACGGGATAGCCCGTCTCCGCCAGGATCGGCAGCGCGCGCATGTCGTTGACCAGCGTGTTGTAGCCGAAGGAGACGCCGCGCTCGCAGAGGAGGATGTTGTCGTTGCCGGCGGAAGAGACCTTCTTCGCCACGTTGCGCATGTCCCAGGGCGCGAGAAACTGGCCCTTCTTGATGTTGAGCGGCCGCCCGGTCTTCGCCGCGGCGACGAGCAGGTCGGTCTGCCGACAGAGGAAGGCGGGGATCTGCAGCACATCGGCCGCCTCGGCGACGATGGCGCATTGCTCGGGCGCGTGCACATCGGTCAGCACCGGGCAGCCCCAGGTCTCGCGCACCTCGGCGAGGATGGGGAGGCTCGCTTCGAGGCCGAGGCCGCGCTCGCCCGCGATCGAGGTGCGGTTCGCCTTGTCGAACGAGGTCTTGTAGATGAAGCCGAGGCCGAGCCGCGCCGTCATCTCGCTGAGCGCGTGGCTCATCTCGAGGGCATGCTGGCGGCTCTCGAGCGCGCAGGGCCCGGCGATGAGCGCCAGCGGCCGGTCATTGCCGAGCGTGAAGTTGCCGATGGAGACGTGACGTTGCGTAATCATGCCTGCCGTTATACCCCCTCCCCCCCTTGAGAGCGAGCGTCGGGGTGGGGGTGAGCGTCCTCGCCGCCAGCTTACACCAGCCGGCTCTGATCCAGCGCCGCCTTGATGAACGACGTGAACAGCGGGTGCGGCTCGAACGGCTTCGACTTGAGCTCGGGATGGTACTGCACGCCGATGAACCAGGGATGATCGGGAATCTCGACGATCTCCGGCAGCTCGCCGTCGGGCGACATGCCGGAGAAGACGAGGCCGGCATCCTCGAGCTTGCCCTTGTAGTGAATGTTGACCTCGTAGCGATGGCGATGGCGCTCGCTGATGTGCCGGGTGCCGTAGATCTGGCTGACGCGGGTCCCCGGCGCCAGGACGGCATCATAGGCGCCGAGCCGCATGGTGCCGCCGAGATCGCCGCCGGCCTTGCGCCGCTCGAGCGCATTGCCGCGCGTCCACTCGGTCATGAGCCCCACCACCGGATGCTCGCACGGGCCGAACTCGGTCGAGCTCGCGCCTTTGAGCCCGGCGAGGTGCCGCGCCGCCTCGATCACTGCCATCTGCATGCCGAAGCAGATGTCGAAATAGGGAACGCCCCGCTCGCGCGCGAACCGCGCCGCGGCAATCTTGCCTTCGCTGCCGCGCTCGCCGAAGCCGCCCGGCACCAGGATGCCGTGCACGGCTTCGAGATGATGGACCGCGTCCTGCTGCTCGAAGATCTCGCTGTCGAGCCAGTTGAGTTTCACCCGGATGTGATTGGCGATGCCGCCATGGGTCAGCGCTTCCGCCAGCGACTTGTAGCTGTCGAGGAGGTGGGTGTACTTGCCGACGACGGCGATGTTGACCTCGCCTTCGGGCTTGCGGATAGGGCTCACCACCTCCTCCCAGCGCGCAAGGTCGGGCGCTGCGGCGGTTATGGCGAAATGGTCGCAGACCTCGCGGTCGAAGCCTTGCCGGTGATAGGCGTTGGGCACGTCATAGATGGTGTCGACGTCGAGCGCGGGAATGACCCGGCTCTCGCGCACATTGCAGAAGAGCGCGATCTTCTTGCGCTGGCCTTCCGGGATCTCGCGGTCGGAGCGGCAGAGCAGGATGTCGGGCTGGATGCCGAGGCTCAGCAGCTCCTTCACCGAATGCTGCGTCGGCTTGGTCTTGAGCTCGCCCGCCGACGGGATCCACGGCACCAGCGTCAGGTGAACGAACATCGAGTGATCGCGGCCGAGCTCGTTGCCGAGCTGGCGGATCGCCTCGAGGAAGGGGAGGCTCTCGATGTCGCCGACGGTGCCGCCGATCTCGCACAGCACGAAATCCTCATCGCCGTCGAGATCGGCGGTGATGAATTCCTTGATCGCATCGGTGACGTGCGGGATCACCTGAACCGTGGCGCCGAGATACTCGCCGCGCCGCTCGCGGCCGATCACGGTCGAATAGATGCGCCCGGTCGTGACGCTGTCGCTGCGCCGCGCGGCAACGCCGGTGAAGCGCTCGTAATGGCCGAGATCGAGATCGGTCTCGGCGCCGTCATCGGTGACGTAGACCTCGCCATGCTGATAGGGGCTCATCGTCCCGGGATCGACGTTGAGATAGGGGTCGAGCTTGCGCAGCCGCACCTTGAAGCCGCGCGCTTGCAGCAGCGCGCCGAGCGCCGCTGCCGAAAGACCTTTGCCGAGTGAGGAGACCACGCCGCCGGTGATGAAAATGAACCGCGCCATGGACCTCCAATCTAAGCAACGCGGCCGAGGCCGACAACCGAAAGAGTCCGGCGCTTTCGGCAATCGGCGGAATCCCGCGGATTTTGCGCGAAGGCCCGAGACCCGGGACGGCGAAGAGCGGCCGGGCGAAGCGGAACGCCTCCGGGGGAACTCAGAGTTGCCGGCGACTCGGGGGGCGCCGCTATTTCGCCAGCGGGGCGCTGGGCGCCGCCGGGGCGGGCTTCGCCGGGGCGCCGGGGGTGGCGGGCGGCGCCGGCGCGGG
>DASQSR010000123.1:0-8521 GCA_035642295.1 Allostellaceae bacterium
GGCGCTCCGGGCAGAAGGGCTGCGCGCCTCGCCGCTCGTCTTCGACGTCGCCGAGGAAGCGGCGGTCGAGCGGGCGTTCGCCGCGCTCGAGCGCGACCACGGGCGGCTCGACATCTTCGTCAGCAATGTCGGCCTGCGCAACCGGCGTTCGCTCGATCAGCTCGCGCCCGCCGACATGCGCGAGATGCTGGAGGTCAATCTCACCGCGCCTTTCGTCCTCGCCAAAAAGGCGGCGGCGCTGATGCTGCCGCGGCGCTGGGGCCGGCTCATCATGGTGACCTCGGTGGCGGGACCGCTGGCGCGGGCGGGCGATGCTGCCTACACCGCGGCGAAGGGCGGGCTTGCCGCGCTGACGCGTTCGCTCGCCGTCGAATACGGGGCCCATGGCATTACCGCCAATGCCATCGCGCCGGGCCTCTTCGCCACCGAGACCAACGCCGCGCGGGTTGCCGATCCGCAGCATCGGCCCTTCGTCGAGATGCGCGTGCCGCTGCGGCGCTGGGGAGAGCCGCACGAGATCGGCGGCGCCGCGGTCTTTCTCGCCTCCGCTGAGGCCGCCTACGTCAACGGACATGTGCTCACCGTCGATGGCGGGCTCAGCGCGTCGATGTGATTGTTGCTCCGTCGCCGCTTTGGCTATAGGAGTGGGCCGCGCCTCAACAAGGCGAGAACGGGGAGGAACGGAGAATGCGCGGATTGATGATGGACCGCCCGCTGCTGATCGGGGCGCTCCTTCAATATGCGGCCGAGTATCACGGCGATACCGAGATCGTGACGCGCACCAGCGAAGGCCCGATCCATCGCTACACTTATGCCGAGGCCGAGCGCCGGGCGCGGCAGCTGGCCAAGGCGTTGAAGCGGCTGGGGGTCGGCTTCGGCGACCGGGTGGCGACGCTGGCCTGGAACAATCATCGGCATTTCGAGCTCTATTTCGCCGTCTCCGGCATGGGCGCGGTCTGCCACACGGTCAATCCGCGGCTTTTCGCCGAGCAGCTCCACTACATCGTCAATCATGCCGAGGACAAGCTGCTGTTCCTCGATCTCAGCTTCGTGCCGATCGCCGAGAAGCTCGCGGCAGAATGGCGGACGGTGCGGCACTACGTGATCATGACCGATCGCGCGCATATGCCGGAGACGAGCCTTGGCGGCGCGCTCTGCTACGAGGATCTCGTCGCCGCCGAGCCGGCCGATTTCGTCTGGCCGGAATTCGACGAGAACACGGCGTCCTCGCTCTGCTATACCTCGGGCACCACCGGCAATCCCAAAGGGGCGCTCTATACTCATCGCTCCACCTTGCTGCACAGCTTCGCCGTCTGCTCGGCCAACGCCGTGGCGATCTCGATGCGCGATTCGATCCTGCCGGTGGTGCCGATGTTCCACGTCAACGCCTGGGGCATTCCCTATGCCGCGGCGATGTCGGGAGCGAAGCTGGTGTTTCCCGGTCCGAAGCTCGACGGCGCCAGCCTTCACGAGCTCTTCACCAGCGAGAAGGTGACGCTCTCGCTCGGCGTGCCGACGGTATGGTTCGGCCTGCTGCAGTATCTGGAGCAGACGGGAAAGCGCCTCGACGGGCTCTCACGCGTCACCGTCGGCGGCTCGGCGGCGCCGGCGGCGATGATCGCCGCCTTCGAGGAGAAATACGGCGTCCAATGCATCCATGGCTGGGGCATGACCGAGATGAGCCCGGTGGGGACGCTGGCGCTGCCCAAGGCCAAGCACCTCGACCGGCCCAAGGAGGAGCAGCTCGCCGTCAAGGCGCGGCAGGGCTTCCCGCTGTTCGGCGTCGACATGAAGGTGGTCGGGCCCGACGGCCGGCGCCTGCCGCATGACGGCAAGTCGAGCGGCGAGCTCTATGTCCGCGGACCCTGGATCATCGGCGCCTATTACAACGACGAGGCGGCGACGGTCGCGGCCTTCGATGCCGAAGGCTGGTTCCGCACCGGCGATGTCTGCACCGTCGACCCCGATGGCTACATGATCATCGTCGATCGCAGCAAGGACGTGATCAAGTCGGGCGGCGAATGGATCAGCTCGATCGACCTCGAGAACGCCGCGATGGGTCATCCCGAGATTGCCGAGGCGGCGGTCATTGGCCTGCCGCACCCCAAATGGGACGAGCGGCCGTTGCTCGTCGTCGTGCCGAAGCCGGGTTGTCAGCCGAGCAAGGAGGGGATCTCCGCCTTCCTCGGCGACAAGATCGCCCGCTGGCAGCTGCCCGACGACGTGGTGTTCGTGCCCGAGTTGCCGCACGGCGCCACCGGCAAAGTGCTGAAGACGCGGCTCCGGGAGCAGTTCAGGGATTATCGCCTGCCGACGGCCTGAGCCGGGCGGGCGGAGGAAGGAGAGGCGATGGCGGGACGGCTCGCGGGGAAGGCGACGTTCATCACCGGCGGCGCTTCGGGATTGGGGCGTGCCATGGCGGAGGCCTTCGTGGCTGAAGGCGCCCGCGTCGCCATCGCCGATATCGACCGCGAGCGCGGCGAGGCCGTGGCGCGCGGCATCGGCGCGTCCGCGCTCTTCCTCGCCCATGACGTGACGCAAGAGGGGGAGTGGGCCGCCAACCTTGTCGCGGCGGCGCGTGCCTTCGGCCATCTCGACACGCTCGTCAACAATGCCGGGATCGGCACGCGCGGGAATGTCGAGAGCACATCGCTCGAGGAGTGGCGGCGCATTCACGCCGTCAATCTCGATGGCCCGTTCTTGGGCTGCAAGCACGCCATCCCGCTCATTGCCGCGGCCGGCGGCGGCGCCATCCTCAACATCTCGTCGGTGGCCGGGCTCATCGGTGCGCGCGACAGCGCCGCCTATTGCTCCAGCAAGGGCGGCCTCAGGCTCCTCACCAAGTCGGTGGCGATGCATTGCGCCCATCGCAAGAACGGCGTGCGCTGCAACTCCCTGCACCCGGTCTACACCGATACGCCCATGGTCGGGCAGATGCTGGCGGAATCGCGCCAGCCGGAGAAAATGCTGGCGGCGATGAAGGCGATGATCCCGCTTGGCCGGCTCGGCACCCCCGAGGAGCTGGCGGTCATGGCGGTTTATCTCGTCTCCGAGGAAGCGGCCTTCGTCACCGGCGCCGAGTTCGTCTTCGACGGCGGCTACACCGCAAACTGATCAGCGGCGGTCGAGATACTGCGCGACGGTCTGGAACTGATCGTTGGCAAAGACCTCGATGCGCACGGGCACCACCCCCGCTTTCACCATGCCGAGCAGCCCCGCGGCGCCGCGCGAAAGGTCGATGACGCGCCCGGGGGCAAAGGGACCGCGATCGTTGATCCGCACCAGCACGGAGCGGTTGTTGGTGAGGTTGGTGACCTTGACCATGGTGTCGAGCGGCAACGTCCGGTGCGCCGCCGTCAGGTCGAACATATCGTAGCGCTCGCCGCTCGCTGTCCGACGAGCCCGGAAGTCCGACCCGTACCAGGAGGCGAGACCGGTCTGCGTGAAGATCGGCGTCTTCTGCGCCGGCTCCGGCGGCGGCGCCGGCGGCAGGGCGGCCGGCGTCACCGCGACGACGGGCGGTGGCCCGGTCTCCGGTCCGGTACAGGCAGCAAGGGCAGCAGCGGCCAGAAGCAGGCTCCCCAGCAGCCCCGACCGCAGCAACCGCGTCCCCCGAATGTGCTCGCCTTGTGGCGTCATTGCTCCAGAGTGTATGGAACTTCTTGACGAGTTCCTAACACGGAATTTTCTCCAACCCACGAAAGACGCTTGTTTTTTCGCCTAATTTGAGGGGCGTGGGCGGTGCCGGGGCGGGTGGCCGGGCCCAATTCTTCGGCGCTGCCGCTCGCCCGCGCGGTGGTCCGCGCCCTGCGACATGGGCGCCGCTTCATCATCGATGATCTCGTGCGGCGCGCGCAGCAGACGACAAGAGGCCGCTCATTGCTGAGCGGCCTCCGGTTTCGTCGGTTTGGTTGCACAGCTGCGAAAGCGCGCAAACGACGCTATGCAGCACGATAATTGTACCGATGCTCGTGCGAAAACGACAAGCGAAAGCGCGTTTGCGCGCCGCGCCGCCGCCGCTCGCGCCGGGTCGAGCGCGCCGCCACCACCGCCGCCGGCGATGCGTTGCGGCTGCGCAGAAACCCGCGTGGCAGAGGCGTTTCTGCGATGACCGCAGAGGCCTGAGGCTGGTCCGCCGCGGCGCCGCGCCGTCCGCTTGGAGCGGCGCTCCGCTGCGCCGAAGCGGTGCTCTCAGGCGAGGGCGATGCCGCTGTGATGGCGTTCTTTCCCTGCGAGTCGCGGCCTTGCGCAAGGCTACTCATTCTTGCCACATTGCCGATGTTTAATTTGCGTCGGGTCGATGCCGGACCTAACGATCCGGCGCCGATCGCATCGACCGGCATTGCTGGCGACGCCGCTCTCTTGACCGGGGCGGTTCGCGCTCCGTGTCGGCATCAGGTCGGCGAGGATTGGGCCGCATGTTGCGCGAGATCGATCACGGACCGGAAGGGCGGCCTATCGCGCTGGCCGGACTGTCGCTCGTGGCCCTGCTGGTGGGCGTGCTCGCCGGCGGCAGCTCGGTGCTGTTCCGCGCCGTGGGTGCGGCGCTCCACAACCTCTTCTTCCTCGGCACGCTCTCCTTCTATTACGACCCCAACCTGCACACCCCGGCGAGCTGGCTCGGCCCGCTGGTGATGCTGTCGCCGGCGATCGGCGGGATTGCGGTGGTGATGCTGATGCGCGCCCTGCCTGCGGACCGGCGCGGCCAGGGCGTTTCCGACATCATCGATGCCATCTACTACCGCGAAGGCCGCGTGCGCACCGTCTCCGCTTTCACCAAGTCGCTCGCGGCCGGAATTCAGAGCGCCAGCGGCGGCTCGGTCGGGCGCGAGGCGGCGATCGTGCAGATCGGCGCCGCGCTCGCCTCGCGCACTTCGCGGCTGCTCCACCTCGTGCAGTGGCAGCGCATGACGCTGGTGGCCGCCGGCGGCGCCGCCGGTCTTGCCGGCGCCTTCAACGCGCCGCTCGGCTCGATCGTCTTCGCCATCGAGCTGATGATGCCGGAGATCAGCGCCCGCACCCTGCTGCCGGTGACCATCGCCACCGGCGCCAGCACCTTCGTCACCCGCTTCTATTACGGCCTGCAACCGACCTTCCTGGTTCAGACGGTGATGGCGACGCATCTGCGCATCGCCGGCGCGCTCGGCCTCTTGCCCTTCGTCCTCTTCGGCATCCTGCTCGGCTTTGCTTCCTGGTCGATGATCGCCGTTCTTGGCTGGGCGGAGAAGCAATTCGCCCGCATCTCGCGCAGCCCTTACCTCCAGCACATGATCGGCATGCTGATGGTGGGCATGCTCGCCTACGGCATGATGATGCTGACGGGCTACTACTTCATCGAAGGCCCGAGCTATGCCGCGCTGCAGGACATGCTGCGCGGCGATATCGCCACCCTCGGCTTCTTCGCCCTGCTCTTCGTCGCCAAGGTGGTGGCGACGACGATTACCCTCGGCTCGGGCGGCAGCGGCGGCGTGTTCTCGGCCTCGCTGGTGATCGGCGCGGCGCTGGGCGGGGTTGTCGGCACGTTGACGACCATGATCGCCCCCGGCCTCGAGCTCGACGTCACCGATTTCTGCGTCGTCGGCATGGCCGGGATGCTCGGCGGCACCACGGGCGCGGCGATCACCGCCATCGTCATGGTGTTCGAACTCACCCGCGACTACAACGTCATCGTGCCGATGATCCTCGGCGTCACCCTCGCGCTGGCGGTGCGCCGGGCGGTGCTGCCGGAGAGCGTCTACACCCTGAAGCTCGTCAAGAAGGGGCACGAGGTGCCCGACGCGCTGCAGGCCAACACCTATCGTATTCGGCATGCGGACAAGGCGATGGCCACCGATTTCGAGCTGCGCAACGCCAGCGAGCCGCTCGACGCGGCAATCGGCTCGCTCGAGGAGACCGGCGCGCCCTTCTATCTCATGATCGCCGACGGCGCCCGCCTCAAGGGCTATGTCCGCCTCGACCCCGGTTTCAAGCTGTGGCAGGCGCGCGAGGTGGGAACGACGCTCGGCGATGTCGCGCGCACCGATTTCGTGCTGGCGCGCCCGACGGACGCGATGTTCGACGTCATCGGTCGGCTCGCCCGCCGCGGCGGCAACCTTGCCATCGTCGTCAGCGGCTCGCGCCGCATCCCGCGGGCCGACAATGTCGTCGGGTACATCTCGCTTGAGACCATGGGCGCCGCCGTCATCGACAATGCGCGCGCTTATGCCGCGCCGCCGACCCGCAATCCCTTCCCGATCCTCTATCGCCGCCGGGTCGTGCGCCCGATCCGCTTCTGGCGCGACAAGCTGCGGGGGACGCGCTCGGAGCCGGAGACCTGAACCCGGAGGGAAGGGGCGTCGCGACCTACGCGAAGTGATGGCTCGCTATGTGCGAAAGCAGCGCTTGCCTCGGCAATAGGCAGGACTAATATCGAAGCAGCGCCGCCGGATGGAGACCGCGGGCGACGCGACCACACAAAGGGGAGCTGCGATGCCGCGAAAGTTTCGGCTGACCTGCGCGCGTACTACCTATTTCGAGGTAGAGCTCTCCGCCGATACCGTCGCCGAGGCGGAGCGCCAGCTCGAGAGGGCGTTGCAGGGCGAGCAGGAACTCATCGAGCGCTGCGAGCCCCTCGGCCGTCCGATCCATCGCGTCGTCGAGGTCGCCACCGACATGGAGGCCGACACCGGCCTCGAGGAGGCGGCGGCGTAATCGGCGCCTCAAGCAAGGCTTGGCGCCGCGCGTCGCGCGGCGACGAAAAGGCCAGCTAGCCGGACCGGCTGGCTGGCCGATTTTCTGGTCGGAGTGAGAGGATCCGAACCGCCGTCCCCCGCCTGCCGGAAACGCTTCCCTCCGCCAATCCCGATGGACCACCGCAAAAACCGCACGCTTCAGCAGCGGTGTCATTCCTTCCGCTCCAAGCTCTCTTTCCTCCGCAAGGCAGTCACTCCATGTCCAGGCAAACCCGCTCGTCACGCGTGACGGTGCCCGAGATCGCCGCCCGCAAGGGCCGCGAGAAGATCGTGTGCCTCACCGCCTACAGCGCGCCGATCGCGGCGCTGCTCGACCCGCATGTCGATCTGCTGCTGGTCGGCGATTCCGTCGGCATGGTGGTGCACGGCCTGCCCTCCACCGTCGGCGTCACGCTCGACATGATGATCCTTCACGGCCAGGCGGTGATGCGCGGGGCGTCCCGCGCGCTGGTGGTCGTCGACCTGCCGTTCGGCAGCTATGAGCGCGGCCCGGCGCAGGCGCACGAGGCCTCCGTGCGCGTGCTGCAGGAGACCGGCTGCCAGGCGGTCAAGGTCGAGGCCGGCGAGGGCGTGCCGGAGACCATCGCCTTTCTCGTGAAGCGCGGTATTCCGGTGCTGGGCCATATTGGCCTGCGTCCGCAAGCGGCCAATGTCGAAGGCGGCTTCCGCGTCAAGGGCCGCTCGGCCGCCGAGCGCGAACGCGTTCTCGCCGAGGCGCGCGCCGTCGACGCGGCCGGCGCCTTCGCCATCGTCGTCGAGGGCGTCGCCAGCGACCTTGCGGAAGAGATCACCCGCACCGTCAGCGTTCCCACCATCGGCATCGGCGCCTCGCCGCTCTGCGACGGCCAGATCCTGGTCGTCGACGACATGCTCGGCCTCTTCGATTGGACGCCGAAATTCGTGCGCCGCTACGGCGACATGCGCGCGCTCATCGCTGCCGCCGCCGCGGCCTATGCCACGGATGTCAGGTCAGGCGCGTTTCCGGGCTCGGCCGAGCTTTACAGCCTCAAGGCAACCTGACGCGGGATCGGCCGCGGAAGGGATGTTCGGGAAAGGCGGGCCACGAAGCGCTCGAAAAGATGGTCGGAGTGAGAGGATTTGAACCACTCAACTGCCGATATTTCCCGCACGCTTCGGAAATGTTGCACAAGCGCTCGCGAAGCATGAGCATCCCGAGGCGAGCATCACCGACGTCCGGAGGTCAAACCGGCGCGGCGACCGCCGCCATCCCCGTGGCGGCTTGTCGAAAAAGACGAGAACCGATTCCTGAGGTCATGCGACGGCTGTCCGTGAGGTACGCCCCGACTGAGATTTGATCACCCGGAGCGCAGGTTCCTCTCCCTCGGGATAGCACAAGCGGTTTATCGCGATGGACCGACTGTCTCAGGTCGCCGAAACAGCGGTGAGCCCAGACTCTGGGGACCCGTTCAGACTCCGGGGACCCGTTCCACCTCGATCCGGTCGCCGATGCGACTGACGCGCAGGACTTGCTGTTGCGCGCCGAGGGCCAAGGGAACCGAGATCAGCTGCGACTGGCCAGGCAGCAGCACGGACGAGAAACGCACGACGGCGTGGTTTTCCCCATCGTTGTCCTGCCCGATCACGATATCGACCGTGGTTACCACGCGCCAGCCATCGGGCTCGCTCACCCAATAGGTCATGGCCGAAGCGTTGGCGCTCAATTCGGTCATCACGGGCTGCCTCTGATCAACCGCATTGTTGAGCTGAGCGGCCGCTAGCTCGGGGTTAACGGTCGCGAGGATTGCGCTCAGCGTGCCGGCAAGACCGGC
>DASQSR010000124.1:0-43582 GCA_035642295.1 Allostellaceae bacterium
TCTCCTCGACCGCTCACAGCGCGCGCACCTCCATCTTGATCGGGCCTTCGGCGCGGCCGTGAATGAACTGGTCGACATAGGGGTTGCCGGACCGGTCGATCTCGTCCTTGGCCCCGGACCATATGATACGCCCTTTGTAGATCATGGCGATACCGTCGGCGATCTTGCGCACGCTCGCCATGTCGTGGGTGATCGACACGGCGGTGACGCCGAGATCGTGAACGCACTGGACGATGAGGTCGTTGATGACATCCGCCATGATCGGGTCGAGGCCGGTGGTGGGCTCGTCGAAGACGATGATCTCCGGCTCGGCGGCGATGGCGCGCGCCAGTGCCACCCGCTTCTGCATGCCGCCGGAAAGCTCGGACGGCCGGAGCTCGCCGACGTCGGCGCCGAGGCCGACCGCGCCCAGCTTCTGCAGCGCGACGTCCTTGGCGCGGTGGCGCGCGATACCGCGGCCCTCGATGAGGCCGAAGGCGACATTCTCCCAGACGCTCAGCGAGTCGAAAAGCGCCGCGCCCTGGAAGAGCATGCCGAACTTTTGCCGCAGCGCATCGCGCTCGCGCCCGCGCATGCCGACGGTTTCCTGCCCGTCGATCTTGATCGAGCCGGAATCGGGCTCGAGCAGGCCGAGCACGCATTTCACCAGCACCGACTTGCCCGTGCCCGAGCCGCCGATGATCACCTGGTTCTCGTGCTCGTCGATGTCGAGGTCGATGCCGTCGAGCACGACCTTGCGCCCGAACGATTTCTTCAGGCCGCGGATGGTGATTTTCGGCGTCTTTCCCATGCTCAGAACAGCACGGCGGTGAGCGCCGAATCGAACAGCAGGATGAGGATCGAGGCGGAGACGACGGAATAGGTCGTCGCCGCGCCGACGCCTTCGGCGCCACCGCGCGAATGATAGCCGTGATAGCAGCCCATCAGCGCGATGATGAAGCCGAACACCGCCGCCTTGATGAGGCCGGAGAAGATGTCGTCGGAGTGCAGGTAGTCGGCCGTCTGGCCGAGATAGGCCGCGGGGTTGAAGCCGAGCTTGTAGGTGCCCACGATAAAGCCGCCGAAGACGCCGATGATGTCGGCGACCAGCACCAGCGCCGGAACCGCGATCGTGCCGGCGACGATCCGCGGCACGACGAGATACTTGAAAGGGTTCGTCGCCAGCGTCGTGAGCGCGTCGATCTGGTCGGTGACGCGCATGGTGCCGATCTCGGCGGCCATGGCCGCGCCGATCCGCCCCGCCACCATCAGCGAGGCGATCACCGGACCGAGCTCGCGCGTCACCGACAGCACGACGATGAGCGCGATGGCGCTTTGCGCGCCGATCCGGCTGAAGCCGGTATTGCTTTGCAACGCCAGCACCATGCCGGTGAACAGCGCGGTCAGTCCGACGACCGGCAGCGAGTAGTAGCCGATGTCGATCATCTGCCGCGCCACGAGGCGCGGATAGAAGGGCGGCCTGAGGCAATGGCTCAGCGCGTTGAGCGTGAACAGCGCGAGCCGCCCGGCAGCGGCAAGAAAGGCGAGGAAGACGCGGCCGACCCGGGCGAGGAAGTCGAGCATGGTCAGCGGGACTCGCCACGATAGACGCGGTGATACCGGCGCCCGAGCGCGGTCAGTATTTCATAGCCGATGGTGCCGGCGGCGGCGGCTGCTGCGTCGATGTCATAGCTGTCGTCGATGAGATCGACGAAGCTGCCCGGCTGTGTCAGCGCGGGATCGATGCCCGTCACGTCGAACGTCATGAGATCCATCGAGATCCGTCCGACGAGGGGAATCCGCCGGCCGGCGATGCCGGCGCTGCCGCGATGGCTCGCCGATCTGAGCCAACCATCGGCGTAGCCAACCGCAACCGTCGCGATGCGGCCCGGCCGCTCCATCCGATGCGCCGCACCATATCCAACGGTCATACCGCTGTCAACGTCGCGGACCTGCAGGATTCTGCCTTTGAGGCGAACGACTTGCGCCATCGGATTGGGGCGGCCGGCAAGCGGGTTGACGCCGTAGAGCGCGGCCCCGGGCCGGGCGAAATCGAAATGATACTCGGGGCCGAGGAAGACGCCGGAGCCGGCGGCGAGGCTCGCCGGCGCCGGCGGCAGCTGCGCGAGCGCGGCACGGAAGGCCTCGAGTTGCGCCCGGTTCAGGGGATGGTCGGCGGTCTCGGCGCAGGCGAGATGGCTGAGGACGGCGCACAGCGTCAGCCCGTCAAGCCGCTCCGGCGAGCGGCGGAGTTCGGCCAGATCCGCCGGGGCGAGGCCGAGCCGCGCCATGCCCGTGTCGATGTGAAGCATGGCGGGAAGCGCGCGCGTTCCCGCGCTCGCCCGCCAAGCGGCGATTTCGTCGATGGCGTTGAGCACGGGGATGAGGCGGGCGCGGCGGAACTCGCCGCCGGTGCCCGGCAGCAGCCCGCCCAGCACGGCGATCTCGACCTCCGGGAGCCTGCGGCGGAGCGCTATCCCTTCATCGAGAGTGGCGACGAAGAACAATGTGCAGCCGGCGGCGGCGAGTCGTGGTGCTACCTCAGCCATGCCGAGGCCGTAGGCGTCGGCCTTCACCACCGCGGCGCAGCGCGCGCCCGGGCGCAGCCGCGCCGCGAGCCGCCGCCAGTTCTCGACGATGGCGGCGAGATCGATCTCCAACACGGCGCCGGCGCGGGCGAGCGCGCGCGACGGCCGGTCAGTAGCGCTCATCGGGCAGGCGGTCGCCGCGGACGAAGTTATCGAACTTCGTTGTCTCGCCGTCGAAGCGCAGCGTCACCTTGCCGATCGGACCATGGCGCTGCTTGGCGATGATCACCTCGCCGGTGCCGTGCACTTCCTCGAGGCGCTCCTGCCAGCGGGAATAGCGTTCGTTGAACTTGTCGTCGTTCTCTTCCGGACGCCGCATCGGCTCGCCGCGGCTGAGGTAGTACTCTTCGCGGAACACGAACATGACGACGTCCGCGTCCTGCTCGATCGAGCCGGATTCGCGGAGATCGGAGAGCATCGGCCGCTTGTCCTCGCGCTGCTCCACCGCGCGCGACAGCTGCGACAGCGCCACCACCGGCACGTTGAGCTCCTTGGCCAGCGCCTTAAGGCCGCGGGTGATTTCGGAGATCTCCTGGACGCGATTCTCGGCGCTCTCGCCCGAGCCGCGCAGCAGCTGCAGGTAATCGACGATGATCAGCCCCAACCCTTGCTGCCGCATCAGCCGGCGGGCGCGCGTGCGCAGGCCGGCGATGGTCAGGGCCGGGGTGTCGTCGATGAACAGCGGCACCGAAGCGAGCTTCTGACTCGCCTGGACGAATTTGCCGAAATCGTCGTGCGAGACGTCGCCGCGGCGAATCCGGTCGGAGGGTACGGCCGATTCCTCCGAGAGCACGCGCGTCGCCAGCTGCTCCGCCGACATTTCCAGCGAGAAGAAGCCGATCACCGCCCCATCCTCGGCGACCACGCGGCCGTCGGGGGTGCGTTGCGGCCGAAAGGCCTTGGCGGCGTTGAAGCCGATGTTGGTCGCCAGCGCCGTCTTGCCCATCGACGGACGGCCGGCGAGAACGATCAGGTCCGAAGGGTGAAGCCCGCCCAGCAGCTTGTCGAGATCGGTGAAGCCGGTGGCGACGCCGGTGGTGCGGCCGGCGCGCTTGAACGCGGCTTCGGCCATGTCGATGGCTTCGCTGAGTGCCTGCTTGAACGCGCGAAACCCGCCATCGTATTGGCCGGTCTGGGCGAGATCGAAGAGCTTCTTCTCCGCCTGCTCGATCTGTTGCGTGGCAGCCCGGTCGAGGTCGTAGTCATAGGCGTCGTTGACGGTGTCCTCGCCGATGGCGATGAGCTGGCGGCGAAGATAGAGGTCATGGATGGTGCGGCCGTAATCCTCGGCATTGATGATGGTCACCACCGAGGTGGCGAGCCGCGCCAGATATTGCGCCCCGCCGATCTCGGCAAGCGCGCCGTCCTGATCGAAGAGATTCTTCAGCGTCACCGGATTGGCGATCTGTCCGCGCTCGATCAGCTTGGAAATCGCGGCGTAGATCCGGCCGTGCACGCCTTCGGCGAAATGCTCCGGCAGCAGGAAATCGGAAACGCGATGGTAGGCGGCATTATTGACGAGAATTGCGCCGAGCAGCGCCTGCTCGGCCTCGATATTGTGCGGCGGCGAGCGGTAGGTGGCGTCGCCCTCACGCAGCGGGGTGACGTTCGAGGAAGGGGCTGCGGATTCCATGATCGATGATAACAGACGAGGTGCGCCAAAGGTGACGGCAATGTTACCAACCCAGGGCGTCGGGGGACACGCCGATTCCATGCACAGGCTGTGGAAGCCGGGGACGCCGGCTCGATGCAACCAATTTTTAAGAAAATTTGCGCATTAAGCGTTTTTTCAACCCTCAGGTGAGTAACTTGGCGGTCGAGACTACAGGCAAGAGGAGAGATCAAGGTGCGGCGCTTCCAGGCCATCAGCACGCTGCTGCAGCTGATCACGGGGTTCATGGCGGCGGCCCTCGTCATCACCTTCGCCATCGCGGCCGAGCAGGCGCTTGAGCGGCGCGCGGTCGCGACCCGAGTCGAGGCCGTTGCCAGCATCTCGCGCGATCTCTTTACCGCGATGCAAAATCTGCGCGTCGAGCGCGGCACGGTCAACACGGCGCTCGCCGGCGCCGCACCGATCTCCGCCGACACGCAAAGCGACGTCGTCGCGCTGCGGGCGAAATCGGATGCGGCGCTCGCCGTGGCGCTGGCGAAGCTCAAGCGCGCCCCGATCTCCGGTACGGAGCAGGGCGAGCGCCAGCTGACCAGCGACGGCGAGGCGCTCGCCCAGCTGCGGCGGGCGGCCGATGGTGCGGCGCAGCAAACCAAGGACAAGCGGCCGGCGGAGATCAGCAAGGACTGGATCGCGGGGATCGGCAAGCTGGTTGACACGATCGACCGGCTCTCCGACCGCCTCTCCGACGACATCAATCTGAGCGATCCCTTCATCACCGAGATGATGAAGATCAAGCAGCTCGGCTGGGCGATGCGCGATGCCGCGGGGACCGACCGTCTGGTGGTGGGCGCGCTCATTGCCAACAACAAGGGCATATCGCCGGTTCAGCAGGAGCGCCTCGCCGTCCTGCAGGGGCAAGTCGATCAGGCCTGGAAAGCGATCGCGAGCGACGTGCGTCCGTCGGCGATCCCGGCACCTCTCAGGGAGGCCGTCGGCCAGGCGAAGCAGGCCTATTTCGTCGAGCTTGCCGAGCTGCGCAAGGCGATCCTCGAGGCGCTGCTCGCCGGCAAGCCGGCGCCGGTTTCCGGCGAAGACTGGGTGAAGCGGTCCAATCCGGGCCTCGAAAGCCTGATCCATGTTGCCAATGTCGCCTTCGACTTGGCGGAGACGCACGCCGTCGAGCAGGCCGCCGCCGCCTTGCGCGCTTGTGCCGTGCAGATCGGCGTGACGCTCGTCTTCCTCGCTTTCGGCGTCTTCACCACGCTGTTCGTGCGCCGCCGGATCGCGCGGCCGATGGCCGACATTACGGAGGCCATGCGCGCGGTGGCGGCAGGCGATCTCGAGCACGAGATCGGCTTTGCCCGCCGCTCCGACGAGATCGGCGAGCTTGCCCATGCGCTTGGCGTGTTCCGCGACAACGCGCGCGAGAAGGCGCGGATCGAAGCGGCGCAGCGCGCGGAGCAGGAGCGCAAAGAGCGGCGCCATCAGGCTATCGAGCAGCAGATCGCGCATTTCGAGGCGTCGGTGGGCGGCCTCCTCAAACAGCTCGCCCACGCCGCGGCCGAGATGCGCAGCACTTCCGAGAGCATGTCGCAAACTGCGGAGCAGACGGGCCGGCAGGCGGTGGCAGCCGACAAGGGGGCACAGCAGGCCAGCGCCAATGTGCAGACCGTCGCCACGGCCTCGGAGGAACTCGCCGCCTCGATCGCCGAGATCGCCCGGCAGGTTGCCCAGGCCAGCGACGTCGCGAAGCGTGCCTCGACCAAGAGCAAGGAGGCGGACGGCACCATGCAGAGCCTCGCCGATATGGCGCAACGCATCGGCGAGGTGGTGGGGTTGATCAGCGACATCGCCGGCCAGACCAACCTTCTGGCCCTCAACGCCACGATCGAAGCGGCGCGCGCGGGCGAGGCGGGCAAGGGCTTTGCCGTCGTGGCGAGCGAGGTCAAGTCGCTGGCGACCCAGACCGGCAAGGCGACCGAGGATATCGCCGCCCAGGTGGCGGCGATCCAGGCGGCGACCCGGAGCGCCGTCGAAGCGATCCGCGGCGTTTTCGACGTCATCACTGCGGTCAGCGACATCTCCACCTCGATTGCTTCGGCGATCGAGGAGCAGGGTGCCGCCACGCAGGAGATCAGCCGCAACACGCAGGCGGCGGCGCGCGGCACGCAGGAGGTCTATGGCAATATCGATGGCGTCAGCCAAGGCGCCGCCATGACCGGAAAGGCCGCGGAGCAGGTCCTTTCGGCCGCCGGCGAGCTGTCGCAGGGAGCCGAGCAGCTCAAGGCGGAGGTCGGCGCCTTCCTCGACGCCATACGCGCCGCTTGAGCGGCGTCGGTGCTAGGCGCGCCGCGCCAGCCCGACCCGCTCGGCCTCGGGCGTGCGGTGGGCACGCTCCCAATCGGTGATGTAGTCGCGCGTGAGCGGCACGGTATCGATGCGCTTTGCCAGCTGCATCTGGAAATTCATGTGCCCCTGTTCGCGGAACGCGACTTCCGAGCCGGCGAGATAGAATTCCCACATGCGGCAAAAGCGCTCGTCGTAAAGCGCGCGGACGCGCTCGCGATTGGCATTGAAGCGCTGACGCCACGCCCGCAGCGTCTCGGCATAGTGCAGCCGCAGGATCTCGATGTCGGTGATCCAGAGGCCGGTGCGCTCCACGACGGGAACCACTTCGGAGACCGCCGGCGAATAGCCGCCGGGAAAGATGTACTTGCGCAGCCAGGGATTGGTCGCACCCGGCCCGTCCTGCCGCCCGATCGAATGAAGCAGCGCCACCCCGTCCTCCGGGAGCAGCTCCTTGAGCTTGCGGAAGAAGTGGGGGTAATGCACGACCCCGACATGCTCGAACATCCCGACCGAGACGATGCGATCGTAGCGGCCGGTCACCTCGCGGTAGTCGCAGAGCTCGAAGCGGACGCGATCGGCGAGGCCGGCATCGGCCGCCCGCTGCTGCGCCACCTTGAGCTGCTCGCTCGACAAGGTGAGCCCGGTGACCGAGACGCCGCACTCGCGCGCGAGGTAAAGAGCGAGGCCGCCCCAGCCGCAGCCAATGTCGAGCACGCTCTGCCCGGGCTTCAGCAGCAGCTTCGCGGCGATATGGCGCTTCTTGTTGGCCTGCGCTTCCTCGATGCTCTGATCGGGTGCAAGGAAATAGGCGCAGGAATACTGGCGGTCGGCGTCGAGGAAGAGCTCGTAAAGCGTGTCGGAGAGGTCGTAATGATGCGCCACGTTGGCGCGCGCGCGGCGCAGCGGATTGTATTGCTGGAAGATGCGGAAAGCGCGGCCGAAGCCCTCATAGAACGGCGTCAGCGCGGTGCGCGGCGCGCGGTTCAGGTTGACCGCCATGAAGCTGAGGAAGTCGTAGATGCTCGCTTCCTCGACCGTGAGCGTGCCCTCCATGAAGGCCTCGCCGAGATAGAGCCGCGGATTGAAAAAAAGCTTGTGACCGAGCGCGGCGTCGTGGAGACGGATGGTAATGCTGGGGCCGGGCTCGCCGGCAAAGCGGTGCAGCGTGCCGTGCGCGTCGACGACGCGCAGCGTCCCCTGGCGCACGAGGTGGCGGAGCAGTCGGGCCAACAGCATCGGTGCCTTCCTCCCTCGGCTGCGACGACTGGTTGGGCTCGTTCAAATATCTGCAATCAGCGGCAGGGGTACAAGGGGTCCCTTTGAAACCATTCGCTTTTTTCGCTCAGAGCATGGCCAGCGGCTCGGGCGCCCGCGGCGGCGGAAAGGCGGCATCGAGCGCCGCGAGCTCGGCGGGCGTGAGGTCGAGCGCCAGTGCGCCGTGGTTCTCGCGGACATGGTCTGCCCGGCCGGCCTTCGGGATGGCGATGACGCCGTCCTGCCGAATGAGCCAGGCGAGCGCGACCTGGGCGGGGGTGGCGCCGCGCGCGCGGGCAAGAGCGGCAAGCGCCGGTTTGCGCAGCAGCCGGCCTTGCTCGATCGGCGAATAAGCCATCACCGGCACGCCGGCTTCACGCAGCCGGGGCAGCAGCGCCCATTCGACGCCGCGGCGCCCGAGGTTGTAGAGGACCTGGTCCGTCGCCGTCGCTCGGCCGCCGGGAAGCCTCCACCACTCTTCGAGATCGGGGAGGTCGAAATTGCTGACGCCGTAATGCCGGACTTTGCCGCTGCGCTGCAGCGCAACGAAAGCCTCGAGGGTTTCGGCCAGCGGCACCTCGCCGCGCCAGTGCAGGAGATAGAGGTCGATCCGGTCGGTGCCCAGCCGCTTCAGGCTGCGCTCGCAGGCGGCGACGGCGCCCCGGCGGGTGGCGTTGTGCGGATAGACCTTGCTGACGATGAACGCTTTGTCGCGCTGGCCGGCGATGGCCTCCCCCACCAGCTCCTCGGCGCCGCCGTCACCATACATCTCGGCGGTGTCGATCAGCGTCATGCCGAGCTCGAGACCGAGCCGGAGCGACGCCACCAGGTCGGGCCCGCGGCTGCTCGCCTCGCCCATGCCCCAGGTGCCGAGACCCAGGACGGGCACAAGCTCGCCCCCGGGCAGTCGCCGATGTCGCATCGCAGCCTCCCCGGTTGATTTGGCGCAGGACCGCCGCCGCGGCAAGATGGGCGCCTTCGGAGAGGCTGGAGGTGGCGATGAGCGACGGACCGGTTGCGGCGGATTTGCCGCCGGTGGCCCCTGGCACGGTGCTGGTGGTGGAAAGCGGCGAGGGCTTGCTGAAGCAGATCCTATTCGACGGCCGGCACCGGCTCGTTGCCGACGAGCCGCTCGCGGCGGGCGGCAGCGATGCCGGCCCGAACCCTTATGAACTGCTGCTGATGAGCCTCGGCGCCTGCACCGCCATGACGCTCCGCCTCTATGCCCGGCGCAAGCAATGGCCGCTCGAGCGCGTCGCCGTGCGGCTCACGCATGCGCGGATCCATGCCGAGGATTGCGCCGAATGCGAGACCAGAAGCGGCTTTGTCGACCGGATCGAGCGCGAGATCGAGCTGGCGGGGCCGCTCGATGCGGCGCAGCGTGCGCGGCTGATGGCGATCGCCGAGATGTGCCCGGTGCACCGCACCTTGACCTCGGAGATCAGCATTCAGAGCCGGCTTGCCGACGCCTAGCCGGAAGGCGCGCCTCAGGCCTGCTCGGCGGCGCCGCTTTCGGAGGGCGCGGCGCCGGCTTCGGCAGAAGCGGCCGCTTCGCGCGCCGCGGCTTCCTGGGCGAGGCGGACCGGATCGATGCCCTTGGCCTGCATCTCCGCCTCTTCCGCCGACTGGGCGACGTTGACCGTCACCGTCACCGAGACTTCGGGATGGAGCACGACGCGCTGCTTGTGGAGGCCGAGCGTCTTGATCGCCTTGTCCAGAACCACCTGGCCGCGGCCGATGGTGAAGCCCGCTTCGGTGACGGCGTCGGCGACGTCGCGCGCGGTGACCGAGCCATAGAGCTGGCCGCTCTCGCCGGCCTGACGGATGACGATCACCGAGACGCCGTCGAGCTTCTTGGCGACCTGCTCCGCCTCGCTCCGGCGGGCGAGGTTCTGCGCCTCGAGCTGCGCGCGCTGCTTCTCGAAATAGGCCAGGTTCTCCTTGGTGGCGCGCAGCGCCTTCTTCTGCGGCAGCAGGTAGTTGCGGGCATAGCCCGGGCGCACTTTGACCACCTGGCCCATCTGGCCCAGATTCTCGACGCGCTCGAGCAGGATGACATCGACCATGGCCGCCTCCTACTGAACGCTGTAAGGCAGAAGGCCGAGAAAGCGGGCGCGCTTGATCGCCTGAGCCAGCTCGCGCTGCCGCTTGGTCGAGACCGCGGTAATGCGGCTCGGCACGATCTTGCCGCGCTCGGAGACGAAACGCTGCAGCAGCTTCACGTCCTTGTAGTCGATCTTGGGCGCATGCGGACCCGAGAACGGGCAGGATTTGCGCCGCCGGAAGAACGGCCGGCGCGTCGCCGGACGACCGCCGCCCGAAGCGTGACCGTCGCTCATTCGTCACCTCCTTCGGCGCGCGGCGCCTCCTCGCGCTCGCGATCGCCATAGCCGCGACGGCCGCGCTCGCGGTCGCGGTCGCGCTCTTCGCCGCGCCCGCGGTTCTGCATCACCGCCGAGGGGCCCTCTTCGAGCGCGTCCACCCGAACCGTGAGATAGCGGATGACGTCCTCGTTGATGCGCATGTTGCGCTCAAGCTCGTTCACCGCGGCCGGCGGTGCGTCGAGGTTGAGCAACACATAGTGTCCCTTGCGGTTCTTCTTGATGCGATAGGCGATGTTGCGCAGGCCCCAATATTCGCGCTTGGTGACCTGGCCGCCCTGCTCGCCGACCAAGGTGGTGAAGCCGTCGGCCAAGGCTTCGACCTGCGCCGCCGAGATGTCCTGGCGCGCAATGAAGACGTTCTCGTAGAGAGGCATGAAACCAGAAGCTCCTTATGGCTGTTCGCGGCCCGGCGCTGGTCGGATCGTCCGACGGTCAGCCGCCCGGGCCTAGCCGGCACCGGCCGGCAAGGAGGGGGCGGACTATACACGAGGCGGGTCCGAACGCAAGTCCGCGGGACCCTCGGCGGGCAGGCTTCTAGCCCCGGCAGTGACCCTAGACACTCTCTCGAGGCGGTGCTATCCCCTACCGCCGACTTTGCCGAGGACGTGCCATGCCTCGTTGGCTCGTGATTGCCGCGCTCGCCGCTACCCTGGGCGCCTGCACTTTTCCGACTGACCCCGACCGCCTTGTCTTTGGCGTTTCCGGCGCCCGCCCCGCCGTGGCGACCTCGCCCAAGAACGACGAAGAAATGCGTCAGTTCCTCGACGCGAAGGTCAACCAGATCTGTACGCTCGGCTATGCTCCGGTGAAGGTTGAGACGCTCAGCGCCGAAGACAAACAGCAAATCGTCGACGAGGAGCTCCGGTGCCGGGACTATCACCCGACTCTGTTCTGAGCCAGCCGCGAGGATGACGCGCGCACTGGTCTTTCCCGGACAGGGCTCTCAAGCGGTCGGTATGGGACGCGAGCTGGCCGGCGCCTTTGGCGCCGCGCGCGACGTCTTCGCCGAGGTCGACGAGGCGCTGCGCCAGAATCTGTCGCGGCTGATGTTCGAAGGCCCCGAGGCCGAGCTTACGCTGACCGAGAACGCGCAGCCGGCGCTGATGGCGGTGAGCCTCGCGGCGATGCGCGTGCTCGAGCGTGAAGCCGGTCTCGATCTCGGGCGCCACGTCGCCTTCGTCGCCGGCCACTCGTTGGGCGAGTACTCGGCGCTTGCGGCGGCACGGGCTTTCACGCTCGCCGATGCGGCGCGCCTGTTGAAGCGGCGCGGCCAGGCGATGCAGCGGGCCGTTCCGGTGGGCGCCGGCGCGATGGCGGCGCTCCTCGGGCTCGATCTCGAGGTGGCGCGCGCGGTGGCGGCCGAGGCCGCAGAGGGCGAGGTCTGCGCCGCCGCCAATGACAATGGCGGCGGCCAGATCGTGGTCAGCGGCGATCGGGCGGCGGTCGAGCGCGCCGTCGCGGTCGCCGCGGCAAAGGGCGCCAAGCGCTCGATCATGCTGCCGGTCAGCGCCCCCTTCCATTGCCGGCTGATGGCGCCGGCGGCGGACGCGATGGAAGAGGCTTTGGCCGAAGTGCCGATTCGCGAGCCGCACGTCCCGCTCGTCGCCAATGTCACGGCGGCCCCTGTCAGCGATCCCGACGAGATCAGACGCCTCCTCGTCGAGCAGGTCACCGGTCTCGTACGCTGGCGCGAAAGCGTGCTGGGAATGAAGGCGGCGGGCGTCGATACGCTGGTCGAGATCGGCGCCGGTCGGGTGCTCGCCGGCCTTGCCAAGCGCATCGATCGCGAGCTGGCGGCCGTCTCTGTCGGCACGCCGGCGGAGATCGAAGCCTTCGCCAAGACCCTCTGAGGATCACGCGCATGTTCGATCTCGGCGGCAAAAGCGCGCTGGTCACCGGCGCTTCGGGCGGCATCGGCGCCGCGATCGCGCGCGCGCTCCATGCCGCGGGCGCCAAGGTCGTCCTGGCCGGGACCCGCCGCGAGGCGCTCGACGCGCTTGCCGCCGCGCTGGGCGAGCGCAGCTTTGTCGCGACTGCCGAGCTTGCCGACCCCGGTGCCGGCGATGCGCTGGTCAAGGCTGCGGAGGCGGCGGCGGGCCAGCTCGATATCCTCGTCAACAATGCCGGCCTGACGCGCGACCAATTGGCGCTGCGGATGAAGGACGAGGACTGGCAGAAGGTGATCGACATCGATCTCACCGCCGGCTTCCGCCTGGCGCGTGCCGCGCTCCGCGGCATGATGAAGCGGCGCTGGGGCCGCATCATCGGCATCACCTCAGTGGTTGGCGTCGTCGGCAATCCCGGCCAAGCCAATTACGCCGCGGCCAAGGCGGGGATGATCGGCATGTCGAAGGCGCTGGCCGCCGAGGTGGCGAGTCGCGGCATCACCGTCAATTGCGTCGCTCCCGGCTTTATTGCGACCGCGATGACCGACAGTCTCGGCGAGGACCAGCGCCAGCGCCTCGCGACGGCGATTCCGATGGGCCGGATCGGCACGCCCGAGGAGGTCGCGGCCTGTGTGTTATTCCTGGCAAGCGACGAGTCGCGCTACGTTACTGGCCACACCTTGCACGTTAATGGCGGAATGGCCATGATTTAGGGTGCGACGGTGCGCCGGG
The DNA here is from genome assembly GCA_035642295.1 of Allostellaceae bacterium. Classification (GTDB taxonomy): domain Bacteria; phylum Pseudomonadota; class Alphaproteobacteria; order ATCC43930; family CGMCC-115725; genus DAHUYF01. Next base: position 12,785 of record DASQSR010000124.1, read on the forward strand.
GGCAATGCTGGCAAACCGTCATGAACTATGTTATGTGACCGGCGCTTTCGGCCCGCTTGTCAGCGCGCCTATTGTCGGGCCTAGGCGCCTCGCCGCCCGGCGCGGCGCCGAAAGCCCAGTCGACAAGCCCGTTCACCCGTCGAGGTACAAACCTATGAGCGATGTCGCCGAGCGAGTAAAAAAGATTGTGGTGGAGCATCTTGGCGTCGACGAGTCCAAGGTGACCGATAACGCCAGCTTCATCGACGATCTCGGAGCCGACAGCCTCGACACAGTCGAGCTGGTGATGGCGTTCGAGGAGGAATTCGGGTGCGAGATTCCCGATGACGCCGCGGAAAAGATCGTGACCGTCAAGGACGCGGTCAACTTCATCGAGGCGCACAAATAGGGCCGCCGCCGCTGCTTCCAGCAATGTCATTCAGTCTCAAGGCATGAGACGCGTCGTCATCACCGGCATCGGCCTCGTCACTCCGCTGGGAGTGGGCGCCGAGCGCATTTGGAAACGCCTCATCGAGGGTCAGTCCGGCATCCGGGCCATCCAGAGCTTCGACGTCTCGGATCTGCCGGCCAAGATCGCCGGCCAGGTCCCGCGCGGCGATACGGCGTCGGGCGACTTCAACGCCGATGATTGGGTCGCCCCCAAGGAGCAGCGCAAGATGGACGAGTTCATCGTCTACGCGCTGGCGGCGGCCGAGCAGGCGGTCACCGATGCCGGCTGGAAGCCGCAAGGCGAGGAGGATCGCGAGCGCTCCGGCGTGATCATCGGCTCCGGCATTGGCGGTCTTCCCGGCATCACCGAAGGCGCGATTACGCTCCACGAGCGCGGGCCGCGCCGCCTGTCGCCGTTTTTCATTCCGTCGAACCTGATCAATCTCGCGTCGGGGCACGTGTCCATCCGCTACGGCTTCACCGGCCCCAATCACGCCGTGGTCACCGCGTGCTCGACCGGCGCGCATGCGATCGGCGATGCGGCGCGTCTCATCATGTGGGACGACGCCGACGTCATGGTGTGCGGTGGCACCGAGGCCGCGATCTGCCGGCTGGGGATCGCCGGATTCGCCGCGGCGCGGGCGCTGTCGACGGCGTTCAACGATCAGCCGAGCCGCGCCTCGCGTCCGTGGGATGAGGCGCGCGACGGATTCGTCATGGGCGAGGGCGCCGGCATTCTCGTGCTCGAGGAACTCGAACACGCCAAGAAGCGCGGCGCCAAGATCTACGCGGAGGTGGTCGGCTACGGCCTCTCGGGCGATGCGCATCACATCACCGCGCCGGCGGCGGACGGCAACGGCGCCTTCCGAGCCATGCGCAATGCGCTGAAGCGGGCGAACCTCGATCCCGAGCAGATCGACTACATCAATGCGCACGGCACGTCGACGCCGCTCGGCGACGAGATCGAGCTCGGCGCCGTCAAGCGGCTCTTCGGCGCCCACGCCTACCAACTGTCGATGTCATCCACGAAATCCTCGATCGGCCATCTCCTCGGCGCGGCCGGCAGCGTCGAGGCGATCTTCTCGATTCTGGCGATGCGCGACGGGGTCGTGCCGCCGACGCTCAATCTCGAGAAGCCGTCGCCAAGCTGCGACATCGATCTGGTGCCGCTGCAGGCGAAGGAGCGGCCGGTGCGCTATGCGCTGTCCAACTCTTTCGGCTTCGGCGGCACCAACGCCTCGCTCGTCTTCGCGCAGGCGCCCTGAATGGCAAGCGGGCCGCGCCGGCTGTGGCTCGGCGCGGCGCTGCTTGTTCTGTTGGCGGCCGCCGGCACGGCCTTCTGGGCACGGCGCGACTACACCGCTCCCGGTCCGCTCGCGGCGAAGAAGATCGTCGTCATCCCGCACGGCGCCGGCGTCGGCGCCGTGGCCGCGCTTCTCGGCGAGACCGGCGTCATCGCCCATCCCTGGTCCTTCATCGCCGGTGTTGGCGTCGACCGCCGGCTCGGCGCGCTCAAGGCGGGCGAATACGAGTTCGCCGCCGCGATCAGCCCGCGCGCCGCGGCGGCACTGATCGCCAGCGGCCGGGTGGTGCAGCACCGCCTGACCGTGCCCGAGGGTCTCACCAGCGCCGAGATCGTCGCGCTCCTCCAGCAGCAGAGCGCGCTCGACGGCGCGGTCGACCGCATGCCGCCGGAAGGCAGTCTTTTGCCGGATACCTACTTCTACGTGCTGGGCGATGGCCGGCAGGCGTTGCTGGCGCGCATGCATCGCGCCATGGAGCGGGCGCTGGCGGCAGCCTGGTCGGAGCGCGCCGCCGGTCTGCCGCTGGCAACCCCGGAGGAGGCGCTGACACTCGCCTCGATCGTCGAGAAAGAGACGGCGCGCGCCGATGAGCGGCCGCATGTCGCCGCGGTCTACCTCAACCGCCTCAAGCTCGGCATGAAGCTGCAAGCCGATCCGACGGTGGATTATGCGCTGACCGATGGCGGCGCGCACGCGCTCGATCATCCGTTGGGCCACGAGGATCTCGCGGTGGAGTCCCCATACAACACCTATCTTCATGCCGGCTTGCCGCCGACGCCGATCGACAATTCCGGCCTCGCCTCGCTGCGCGCGGTGTTGCACCCGGCGCAGAGCGACGATCTCTATTTCGTCGCCAATGGCAGCGGCGGCCATGCCTTCGCCCGCACCCTCGCCGAGCACAACCGCAACGTCGCCCAGCTCCGCCACGCCGTGCATGCGGAAGCTCCGGCGCCGCTCCCTGAAACGCGGCGGCCCTAGCCCGAGCGGGCGAAGCGGCGGGTCAAGGCGTCGCTGAGCGAGGCCGGCAACGCGCCCAAGAGCCAGCTCGCGGCGGCGGTCGGCCAGGGAAACGCGATGCGGCCCTCATTGCGGGCGAGGCCGCGCGCAATGATGCCGGCGGCGCGCTCCGCCGGCATCAGGAAAGGCATGGCGAAGTGATTCCGCGCGGTCATGCGCGTGACGACGAAGCCGGGACAGATCACCGACACGCGAACGCCGTCGGGCGCGAGCTGGACGCGCCAGGCTTCGCCCAGCGCCTTCACGGCCGCTTTCGACGCCGAGTAGGCGGGCGCGGTCGGCAGGCCGCGATAGCCCGCAAGCGAGCTCATCAGGCCGATCTGGCCGCGCCCGCGCGCGAGAAAGCGCGCCAGCACCGGATAGGCCGTGTTGAGCACGCCCTCGAGGTTGACGGCGAAGACGCGCCGCGCCGCGCCCTCATCCTCGCGCGTCCCTCCGGTTCCGGCGGAAATACCGGCATTGGCGATCGCCAGGTCCAGCGGATGGCCGTCGTCCACGCGTTCGATCCAGGCCCGAAGTCCGGCGCGGTCGGTGACGTCGAGGGCGCGGAAATCGACGGCGGCGCCCTTGGCGCGGCACGCCTCGGCGACCGCGGCGAGTCGCGCTTCGTCGCGTCCTGAAAGCGCCAGGGCGACGCCCGGCGCCGCGTAGCGGCGAGCCAATGCTTCGCCGATGCCGCTTGAGGCGCCGGTGATGAGCAGGCTCCGGGGCGTGTCCGGCATGTCCCACGCGGTTTGTTGTTGCGCGATGCGACGAAGGCTATAACCGCTGCGGTGCTCCGGCGTCGAGGGGGTGTGGACGCGTGACCGTCTCCAGCATGACCGGCTTTGCCCGTGCCGATGGGCACGAGGACGGGGTCTCCTGGGTCTGGGAAGTGAAGAGCGTCAACAGCAAGTCGCTCGACCTGCGCATTCGCCTGCCGCAAGGCTTCGAAGCGCTGGAGCTGCCGTTACGCGGCGTGCTGGCGCAACGGCTGAAGCGCGGCGCCGTGTCGATCACGCTGACGCTGACCAAGGCGGCTGGCCTCGGCGGCCTGCGCATCAACCGCGAAGCGCTCGCGCAGGTGGTCGCGCTGGCGCAAGAGCTGGTCGCCGAAGGCAAGGCGGTGACGCCGCGCGCCGACGGTCTCCTGGCGCTGCGCGGCGTGCTCGAGAGCGGCGAGGATGCCGAGGACGAGGCGGTCCGGGAGCGACGGCAAGCGGCGCTGGTCGAAAGCTTCGAGCGCGCGCTGGCGGGGCTCGCGGCGATGCGGATCGCGGAGGGCGAGCGGCTCATTCCGGCGATCGAGGCGCGCCTTGCGGAAATCGCGCGGCTCGTCGCCCAGGCCGAGGACAGCGCCGCCGCTCAGCCCGAAGCGCTGAAGGCCCGGATCACGGAGCTCGTGGCCCAATTGCTCGGCGCGTCGCCCTCGCTGCCGACGGATCGGCTGGCGCAGGAGGCCGCCCTGCTCGTCGCCAAAGCGGATGTCCGCGAGGAGCTGGATCGGCTTTCGGCGCATATCATCGCCGCCCAGGAACTGCTCGCCGAAGGCGGCGCCATCGGACGACGTTTCGACTTCCTGTGCCAGGAGTTCAACCGTGAGGCCAATACCCTCTGCTCCAAGGCGGCCGAGATGGCGCTGACGCGGGTCGGGCTCGACCTCAAGGCCTCGATCGAGCAGCTCCGCGAGCAGGTGCAGAACCTTGAATAGGTGCCGATGATGAACGCGCCCGCCATTGCCCGGCGCGGTATTCTGCTGGTGCTGTCCTCGCCCTCGGGGGCGGGCAAGACCACCATCACGCGCGAGCTCGTCGCGCGCGACCTCAACCTGCGGATCTCGGTGTCGGTGACGACGCGGCCGAAGCGCGCCGGCGAGATCGACGGCCAGCACTATCATTTCATCGACCGGCGCCGCTTCGACGCGATGGTGGCGAGGGGCGAGCTGCTCGAGCATGCGGTCGTCTTCGGCAACTGCTACGGCACGCCGCGCGCTCCGGTGGAAGCGGTGCTGAGCGCCGGCGGCGACATCGTCAGCGACATCGACTGGCAAGGAACGCAGCAGCTGAAATCGTCGGTGCGCGGCGACCTCGTCTCGGTCTTCATCCTGCCGCCGAGCATGGCCGCCCTCGAGCAGCGCCTGCGGACGCGTGCGCAGGACAGCGAGGAGGTCGTGCGCGCGCGCATGGCGAAGTCGACCGACGAGATGAGCCATTGGCCGGAATACGACTACATCATCGTCAACCGCGATCTCGACGACAGCGTCCGGCGGGTGGAGGCGATCCTCGCCGCCGAGCGCGTCAGGAACGACCGGCAGATCGGCCTCGCCGATTTCGTCAACCGCCTGCGGAGCGGGGGCTGAGCGCGGCGTAGGCGCGGGCAAGCGCGCAGAATTGCACCACCGACAGCTCCTCGGCGCGCGCCGTCGGCTCGGCGCCCGCGCCGGCGATGAGCGCCTCGGTGTCGAGGTCGAGCGACTTGAGGCTCTGGCGCAGCATCTTGCGGCGCTGGCCGAAGCCCGCGGCCACCACGCGCTCGAGCGCTTCGGCGGGGCACGGCGCCAGCGGCTCGGCACGCGGCAGCAATTGCACGACGCTCGACGTCACTTTGGGCGGCGGCACGAAGGCGCGGGGCGGGATGTCGAACAGGCGGCGCACCTCGCACCGCCATTGCGCCATCACCGACAGCCTGCCGTAGTCGCGCGAGCGCGGCGCGGCCGCGAGCCGCAGCGCCACTTCCTTCTGGAACATCAGCGTCAGGCTCTCGAACGCCTGGGCGGCGCGCAGCCAGGCGAGGAGCAGCGGCGTTGCGATATTGTAGGGCAGGTTGGCGACGATCTTGCGCGGCGGCGGCGCGAGATCGGCCGCGTCGACCGCGAGCGCATCGGCTTCGACGATGCGCAGCCGGTCGGGAAACGCCGCGGCGAGCTCGGCGAGGGCCGCGACGCACCGCGGATCCCGCTCTACGGCCGTGACGTGGCGCGCGCCCGCCAGCAGCAGGGCACGCGTGAGGCCGCCCGGGCCCGGCCCGATCTCGATCACGTTGGCCTGCTCGAGCGGTGCGGCCGCTCGCGCGATGCGGCCGGTGAGGTTGAGGTCGAGCAGGAAATTCTGGCCGAGCGACTTGCGCGCTGCGAGCTGGTGCCGCCGGATCACCTCGCGCAGCGGCGGCAGCGCCGGTGCGGCCATCTGCCGCTCAGCCCGCGGCGCGATGTCGGCCCCGCATCGCCGCCATCTCGCCGGCGAGCCGCAGCGCCGCGATCAGGCTGGTGGGGTCCGCCCGGCCGGTTCCCGCGATGTCGAGGGCGGTGCCGTGGTCCGGCGATGTGCGGATGAAGGGGAGGCCGAGGGTCACATTGACGCCGCCGGCGAAATCGATGGTCTTGAGCGGGATCAGCGCCTGGTCGTGGTACATGCAGAGCGCCGCGTCGTAGCGCCGGCGCGCCGCCGGGTGAAAGAGCGTGTCCGCCGGCGCGGGGCCGGTGGCGTCGATGCCGGCAGTGCGCAGAGCGGCGATCGCCGGCGCGATGATGTCGATCTCCTCGCGCCCGAGTGCGCCGTGTTCGCCCGCATGCGGGTTGAGTCCGGCGACGGCCAGGCGCGGCCGTGCCACGCCGAAATCGCGCGCCAGCCCCGCGGCGGCGATGCGGCCGGCGGCGACAATGCGGTCGGTGGTGAGCGCGGCGAGCGCCTCGCGCAGCGGCTGGTGGATCGTGACCGGAACCACCCGCAGCTCGGCACACACCAGCATCATCGCCGGTGTCGCCCCTCCGGCCAGCTCGGCGAGGAATTCGGTGTGTCCGGGATGCCGGAAGCCGGCGGCGTAGAGCGCTTCCTTCTGAATCGGGTTGGTGACGAGCGCCGCGGCCCGTCCAGCCGCCGTCAGCTGGGCGCCGGTGGCGATCGCGGCGATGACCGCGGGGGCGTTCGCCGGCTCGGGCCGGCCAGGTTCCTGGGCCTGCGGCAGCGCGAGCGGCAAGACCGGCAGCGCTTCGCCGAACGCGGCCGGCGTCTCTTCCGGCGCGGCGATGCGCCGGAGCTCGACACTCCAGCCGAGCCGCGCCCGAAGCGCCTCAAGCCGCGTCGGGTCGTCGATGAGGAAGAACGGCGGCACCCCGGCCTCCTGCCGTCGCAGCCAGGCGAGCAGCGCGACCTCGCCGCCGATGCCCGCCGGCTCACCCATGGTGAGCGCCAGCGGCAGGATCATCCGCGAATGTCCACATAGGCGCTGCGCCGGAGGTCGCTCAGATAGCGCCGCGCCAGCGCATCGAGCCGCTGGCGCGCCAGCGAGTCGGCGATCTCGTCCCGCGTCGGCAGCCCGCCCGGCGCATTCTTCTTCTCGCACACCATGACGATGCCGACTCCGGTGGGCATCGCTATCGGCTTGCTGGCTTCGGCAATCCCGAGGCCGAGCACGGCCTGGCGCACATTGGCCGGCAGATCGCCGACCTTGACGTCAGCGAGCTCGCGCGAGGTCTGCGGCGCCTCGTCGCGACCGACCTTTGCCAGCTCGCCGCAGCTCTTGACCTCGCCGGCGACCTGCTCGGCATGCATGATCACGCGCTGCTGCTCGTCATTCGGCGCGGTGCTCTGCAACGGCAACACGACCTCGACCATCGACAGCGTGGCGTCGTTGGGGTTGGGCGCGCCAAGGGTGCGACGATCGACGAGATAAAGGATATAGTAGCCGCTGCCGCTGCGCAGCGGATACGACATTTCGCCCGGGTTCATCTTCTTGAGCGCGTCGCCGAGCTCCGGCAGCATCTGGTTCGGCGTCACCCAGCCGAGATCGCCGCCGACTGCCGCGGTCGGCGATTGCGAGAACTGCCGCGCCAGCGCGTCGAACTTGATGCCGCTGCGGATCTGGTTGATCAGCCGGTCGGCCAGCGCCTTGACCTCGGGCTCCTGGGTCGGGTTGTCGATGGCGAGGAAGATCTCGGAGACGCGGTCCTGCGGGACGTTGACGTCCTGCTTGAGGCGGGCGAGCGCGTCGTCGATCTCGTCGTCCGAGATGTTGACGTCCTGGGAGAGGCGGTTGCGCACGACCTTGGCCCAGGTCAGCGCCGCCGTCACCTGGTCGATCAGCGAGGCGCGCGAGATCCCCTCCTTGGCCAGGAAGGCGTCAAGAGCGCCCTTGGGCATGTTGTTCTGCTGCTCGATCCGGGCCAGCGCCTGATTGATCTCCTCCTTCGAGACCCTGATGTCGACGCGCTTCGCTTCCTGCATTTCCAGCCGCTCATCGATGAGGGTGTGCAACACCTCCGAGGCGATGTGGGCGCGGTTTTCCGGGCTGTCCGGAATGCCGGACGAGCGCATCACCAGCGTTTCACGCGCCTCGAGATCGTTGAGCGAGACGATGTCGTCGTTGACAACGGCAGCGATGCGGGTCTCTTGCGCAAAGGCACTACCGGCGCAGAGGAGGAAAACGCAGAGGCAGAAGGTCGCAATCGGTCTCATCGCGCAAAGCTCGCCGCAGGTCCGGCGGGAGGCGTGCCCCGCAGGCGGCACCATACACCGGCCGTCCGCCCCAGCCTAGCCGTCCCGGAGAGACTCCTAGGTGCCGCCGACGGAGAGCACCTTGGTGCCGAAATCGCCCAGGTTCTTGAAGACGACGGTGAAAAGCAGCGCGGTGCCGGGAATCGCGTCGCCGCTGCGGATGCCCGACTGGGTGAGCTGGGTGACGAAGGCGAGGCAGTCGTCGCGATAGGTGAGCGTGACTCCGCTGACCAGTGTCTCGGCGGTGCCCAGCGTCTGGCCGACGATGGAGTTGGGGGTCGGAGAGAAGTCGCGCACGCCGACGAGCTGGAGCGACCAGTAGCGGGTCAGAACCGTGTTGATCACGGCGGCGAGCTGTTTGCGCTTCTGCAGGGTAGGGGCGTCCGAGATCGGTGCGATCTGGAGGTAGTTGGCGTTGAAATTCAGGCTGGGCGGACCGAACGTCGTGCCGATCTGCTGGCTGTGCATTGCTAGGTCGTCGTAGCCGAGACGGAAGTCATAGGTGAAGCTCAGCAGCGTGTTCGGCGCCACGGTCGCCTTGCCGACGACGTCGGAGAAGTGATGCTCGAGACCGGAGCCGGGCAGGAAGTTGTCGTTGACCTGCGCCGCATAGCTCTGGCCGACGGTGAGCCGCGTGCTGCCGCCCCCGTCGCCGTAGACCCCGGTCCTGAGGCCGTAATCGACGCGCTGGCCGCTGTCGACGAGGTCGTAGCCGGGAAAGCGGTTGGGCCGGAAGAGGCTGGTCTCGTCGAATTCGAAGCCTTGGCTGTCCTCGTCCGGGATGGTTCCGGGATTGCCGCCATAGGGAGAGGCGGCGACCATGGCGATCGGCTCGATCATCTGGCTGTAGCCTTCCTCGCGCCGCACCCAGGGATACTGCCAGGTGAGCGCCATCTGCGGAAAGACGCGTCCGGCGGTGGCGCTTTCGGTGCCGCCGTTGGCGAGCGGCAGATTCTCCGACTGGTAGCCGTCACCTCGCAATGACGTGACGAAAGAGTAACGGCCGCCGATGTCGTCGGCAAAAGGCACCCGCCAGTCGCCGCCGAGCGAGCTGCGCTGCGTGTCGATGCCGGTGATCCGCTCCAAATTCATCAGGTTGCCATCGAGCGCGAGCCGGCTGCCCCAGTTGCCGGGCTCGCTCACCCACTGGTAGTCGGCGACGGGAGCGACGATCGGCTGGATGCTGTCGCCGACGCCGGTCTCGAGGCTCTGGAAGGACCAGGCGCTGATGTTGCCGTAGCTGCGCGCGCCGAAATTCTCGGCATAGGCGTGCGTGGTCAGGAAGTCATAGGGCGACGGCAGGCTGTAGCGCAGCAGATAGGTCGGGTCCGACGCGCGATAGGCATCGAGGCCATAGCGCCAGTCGGGAGTCGGGTCGAATTGCGCGGTGGTGTTGATGTCCCAGCGCGTGCTGCTGACCGGCGTGGTATCGATATTGGTGTAGGCCTTGCTGCCTAAGGTGATGCTGCCGTCGGTCGTCCATGAGCCGTCGGAGAAGCGCTGCCGGTACTCGCCGCCAAGCATCGTGCCCCCGGCCGAGTAGTACACCGGATCGAAGGTCGCGTCCTTGTCGGGTGAGATCACCCAATAATAGGGGATGCCCAAATGATAGCCGTTGGCCGTCGAGTTGCCCATGCTCGGAAAGAGGAAGCCGCTCGCCCGCTTGACCGAGGGGTCGGGGTGCGAGAAATACGGCGTCCAGAGCAGGGGAACGCCGTCGATCTCCATCGTGGCATCGCGATATTCGACGAGCTGTTCCTGCTTGTCGTGCGTGATCTCTTCGGCCTCGATCTGCCAGACCGGTGCCCGGGTCGGGTCCTCCTGGCAGGGCTCGCAGGGCGAATAGACGCCGCGGCGGATCTCGGTGCGGTTTCCGGCGACGCGGCGCGCGGTATTGCCGGCCAGGCGCGAGCGATCGGCGAGCAGCATGCGCACATTCTTCAGGAAGCCGTCGCGCATGTCGTCGTGCAGCTCGACATAGTCGGCAAAGACGATCTCGCCCGACGGCTGCAGCAGGCTCACATGGCCCGATGCCGTCGCCGTATCGGTGCGCTCGTTGTAGGTGACGGTGTCGGCCAGCAGGATCTGCGGACCCTGGTCGAGCTCGACATGGCCCTTGGCGACGACGAGGCCCAGCTCCGAATCGTATTGCACTTCGTCGGCGCTGAAGGTCACGGGCGGATGCTGCGCGCGCGCCGGCGGGTTCTGCTTCGGCGCTGCCGGGGTCTGCTGCGGCGCCCGGGGCTGGTGCTGGACGCCGGGCGGCTCGGCTCCGCGTGCCGGTGGCGTCTGCGCCGCACCCGGGCGCAACGGTGCGGCCGCCAGTAGCGCGCCCAGCCACAGCACGGCCCCCCGACGCATCAGGTTCAGCCGTCTTCGAGATGAAGCAGCAGGCTGGAACCCAGCGCCCAGCTCACCCCGGTGGGCGTCCAGGCGGCGAGTGATACCGGAATCGTCGAAGCGAGCCCGAGCGCGAAAATGACGTTCGAGAGCAGGTAGAGCACGAAGCCGCTGGTGATGCCGCCGGCGATCATCAGCGCCGTGCCGCCCCGGCGCTGCATGCGCAGGCTGAAGGTGGCGGCGATCAGGACCATGGCCGAGAACAGAAACGGAAGCGACAGCAGGCGGTTGAAGTAGAGCCGATGCCGCTCGGCGCTGAAGCCGGAGCTTTCCAGCAGCTCGATGAAGCCCGGCAGCTCCCAGAACGACATGGTCTCCGGCGAGGAGAAGCTCTCCTGGATCTTGGTCGGCGTCAGATTGGTCGCCACCTCGAGGTGCTGAAAGGGCTCGGGAGGCTTTCCGGGAGTCCAGCGGCTGCCGTTGGTCACCTGCCACTTGCCTGACTCGAGCACCGCCGTCTTGGCGTCGATGCGGCCGACAAGGCGCATGCCGTTGAAGGACAGCATCATCACGTCCTCGAGCGCGGTCTGCTTGGGCAGCATTCGCTCCGCATGGACGACCGAATTGTCGCCGTTGTTCTCGCCCTGGCGCAGCCACAGCCCGGAGCGTGACAGGCTGAGCTGATCGCCGGTGCCGCGCAGAATCCGGCTCTCGAGCGCCTCATAGCGCGCTTGCAGCACCGAGGCGATCGGGTTGAAGAGGGTAACCACGATGACGCCGACGAAGAGCGCGCCGGCCAGGGGCGGCGTGATGAATTGCCACACCGACACGCCGGCGGCGCGTGCGACGACGAGCTCGTTCATGCGCGTCATGCGCCAGAACGCCATCATCGTGCCGAAGAGAATGGCGAACGGCATGATCTGCTGCGCCATCTCCGGCTGCTTCAGCAGCGCCATCTCCAGCAGCACCAGCAGCGTCGCGTCCGGCCGCGATCCGCCGCGGCGGATCAGCTCGATATAGTCGAGCAGGAACGTGATGATCGACATCGCCAGGAACACCCCGGCGCACCACAGGAAGAACTGCGCCAGGATGTAGCGGAAAAGCGTCTTCCAGGGCGACATGGCGCTATTCCGCCGGCGCCGGCGTGGCCGCAAGCCGGCGCGGCCCCGCCTGCCGCGCGTCGCGCCACAGCAGCCAGCTGGTCGCCGCGATCGGCGATAACACGTTGATGTAGAGGAGGGGAACCGCGGCGATGGTTCGCCCGGCGAAATTCTTGAATGCGATGTCGAGCGTCTCGAACAGAAAGGCGAGCAGGATCGCCAGCATGACCCGCTGCGCCTGGCCGCGGCGGTTGAACTCGCCGGTCAGAAGGCAGGCGAGCGGGATCATGCAGAAGGCGAGCGCGCTCAGCGGGTTGATGAGGCGCAGATTGGCCTCGATGATGTGGCTGATGTCGCCCGGCTGCGTTCGGCCGAACAGCAGCTCCGGGAGGAAGAGCTCGTCGGGCTCGCGGTCGCGCAATCCGGGCGCGTCGCGATAGGCCGAGAGGTCGAGCGTGTATTTGTCGAAGGTGAGCACGCTGAGCTTGCCGGTGGTGCGGTCGTATTGCTGGCGGCTGCCGTTCACCATCAGGACGCGCGGGCCGCTGTCGGTGTCAACGAAGGTGCCGCGCTCGGCGACGATGGTGATCGGCTTGTCCGGGTCGCGCGTCTCGTGGATCAGGAGGCCGACCAGCTCGCCGTTGGTGTCGCGCCCGCGGACATAGATCGTGAGGTCGTCGGCCAGCGTGTTGAAGATGCCGTCCTGCAGCAGCACCGAAGCGAATCGGTTGCGAATCTCGAACTGCAGGTCCTTGAACGCTCGGGTGGCGGCCGGCAGGAAGTAAAGCGAGAACGACATGAGAATCGTGAAGCCCAGCGCGCCGGCGATGATGCCGGGGCGGGCCAGCGCCGTCTGGCTCATGCCCGCGGCGCGCATGACCACGAGCTCGCTTTCCGAGAGCAGGCGGTTGTAGGTGAAGAGGATGGCGATGAAAACCGCGATCGGCAGCACGACATCGATGAAGCGCGGCATGATCAGCACGGCGAGATAGAGGAAGAGGCCGAGCGACAGCCCGCGGTTGACGATGAGGTCGATGAGGCGAAGGGACTGCACCAGCCACACCGCCGCGGTGAAGCTCACCGTGACGAACAGCATGACCCCAAGGGTCTGACGCAGGACGTAACGGGTGATCCCGTTCATGGCGGCCGATTATAGAAGCGACGCGCCGGCCGAGGATAGCCCGAAGTTCATTGCCGATCATGAGCTTGCAGTGGACGGGGGAGCGTGAGAGTGTGCGCTGCCGGAAATGCCGAGCGAAAGGACTGCTTCGAGGCGGATGGACGAGACCGCCGGGCCTACGCGGCTGAGCCCGCGCCGCTTCGCGCTGCTCTTCGCCGTCCTGTTCGCCCTGGCGGCGCTGCCGGTGCTGTGCTGCGACACCTTGCCGCTGTTCGACTATCCCAATCACTTGGCGCGCATGCACATTCTCGCCGCCTGGGCGCAGTCCTCGCCGCTCCAGCGCTACTACGAGGTCGCCTGGCGCCCGCTGCCCAACCTCGCCATGGATCTGGTCGTGCCGCCGCTGTCGCGGCTGATGCCGCTGGCCTGGGCGGGGAAGGCGTTCGTCCTCGCGACTCTGCTGCTGCTCGCCGGCGGTACGGCGCTGTTGCATCGCGTCCTCTTCGGCAGCTGGTCGGCGTGGTCCTGCCTGGCCTTCCTGCTGCTTTACAGCCGCGAGCTGCTGTGGGGCTTTCTCAATTACGTTGCCGGAGTCGGCCTCGGCCTCTTTGCGCTCGCCCTTTGGCTTGCGCTCGAGCGGCGGCGGGCGGCGCTGCGCATCGTGGTCGGCACGGTGTTTGCCCTCGCGCTCTATTTCGCTCACCTCCTCGCCTGCGGCCTCTACGGGGTGCTGGTCATGGGCCGGGCCGCGGCCATCGCCTGGCGCCGCCGCGCCGCACCGCGATCCGCGTTGGCGGAGCTGCTGGTGGCCGGCATCCCCTTCCTGCCGCCGCTCGCCGTGCTGGTGCTGCTGACGCCCGGCAGCGCCGGCGGCGCCATCAACTACGGCTCGATGCTGCGCAAGTTTGACCTGCTGTTCAGCGTCTTCGACAATTACAGCCGCCCCTTCGACGTCGCTTGCTTCGCGCTCGCGGTGATCGCGCTCGGCCTCGCTTTCGCCCGCGGCTGGGTGCGGCTCGCGCCGGGCATGGGCGTGCCGCTGCTCCTTCTCGCTCTGGTCTACGTCGCGATGCCGAGTCAGCTGGCCACAGCCTCCGGCGCCGATCATCGGATCCCGCTGCTGATGGCGCTGATGCTGGTGGCGTCGAGTCGCTGGACGGCGGCGGCGCGTCCGGTGCTCCGGCGATGGTTCCTGGGCGGCGCGCTGGTGATGTTCCTGGCACGTCTCGGCATCCTCGGCGCCAGCTGGGAGGCGAGCGACGGGATCTATGCGCGTCTGCTGCCGGCGCTCGATTCGTTGCCGATCGGCAGCCGCCTCGCGGTGGCCTATCCCGCGAGTGCGATCAATTCGCAGCCGACGCCGCTCGTTCATTTCCCGACCCTCGCCGTCGTTCGGCGCGATGCCTTCGTGCCGACTCTCTTCGCCTTTCCGACCCAGCAGCCCGTCGCGCTGGCGCCTCCTTACCGCGCGCTCGCCGACCGCCTGTCGCCTGAGCGGCTGTGGTCGGCTTTCGTCGGCCGGGGGGCGCCGCTCGACCCCGCGGAGCGTGCGCTGCTTGCCCGCTACGACTATATCGTTTTCGTCGGCCGCGACCGCTTTGCTGTCGTCTCCAGCCCGCCGCTGGTGGCGGAATTCTCGGCGCCGCGTTTCGCGCTGTTCCGCATCGCCGCCGGCGCCGGCACGCTTGACGGGTCGGGACTTGCCCGATAGACCGGCGCCTGCTGCCGCGCCCTCAAGCCGCTTCAAGCCATGGAGCTATTGATTCCGAGTTGGGCCGGGCTTGCCGGCTGGGGCGGCGTGCTCGTCGTGACGCTGCTGTTCATCGGCATCGGGCGAGTTCTCACCGCCGGACGCGCGGCCCCCGAGGCGGCTCTCGTCGCCGGCTGGGGCGGCGCCGCGCTGGTCCTGACGCTGTGGGGCGTCGCCACCGCCGCATCGCTGGTCGTCCCGGCCGCGCTCGTCATGCTGCTCGGCGCCGCCGGCTGCGTGCTGCCCCGGACCGCGCTCCGCCGCGAGGAATGGCACGGCATGGGGCGCCTCGTCGTCATCGGCCTGCCGCTGCTTGCGGTGATGGCGAGTGCGCGGCCGAGTCTCCCCGACACCTTTCTCAATCTGCTGCCCAACGCCGCGTATCTCTGGGATCACAACTTTTTCCCTGCCGACAGCCGCCCCGATGCCCATTCGCTGCTGCCCGGCGCTCCCTACAACATGCAGCTCGCCGGCTACCTGGTCTCGCTGCTGGTGCGGCGCCTGTCGCTGAACGCCATGATCGGCTTCAACCTCGTGCTGCAACTGGCGATGGCCTTGCTGCTGGCGCGAGCGGCGACGGGCGCGGCGGACGAGCCGGGCGCGGCGCCGTCCTGGACGGGGATGGCGCTCGGGCTTGTGCTGGCGTTGCTGGTCAATCCCGGCTTCGTGCCGCGCTATGATCTCTCCGACTACAGCGAAGCCTCCGTCTCCGTCGTCACCGGCCTCGCCGGCTGGTTCGCCGCGGACGTGCTCGAGCGGCTGGCGGCGGGGAGGCGGGCGGGACAGGCGCTGATCCTGCTGTCGCTGGGCCTCGCGGCTCTGGTCAACATCAAGCAGGACAGCGTCGCGCTGGTCGGGGCTATTCTCGTGTCGGCGGCCGCGCTCGCCCTGATGCAGGAGCGCGGCCCCCGCGGCCGCGCGCTCGCGGCGCTGCTGGTGGCGGCCCTGCCTGCGGCCGCTCTCTACCTCGCCTGGCGCTGGTACGTTCTCGCCCATTTTGCCGTGGGCGAGCTGAAGTTCCTGCCTCTCGCCCAATGGAACCTCGCCCAGATCCCGCTCATCCTGCGCAGCATGGCGGCGGACATGGCCGAGAAGGCCTATTTCGTCCTCGCCGTCGCCTTGGCGCTCGCCGCGCTCCTTCGGCATTGGCGGCGCCACGGCCTCGATCGCACCGCGCGCCTCGCCGCTTTGTTCGTCGGAGTGGCGCTGCTCTACAACGGCGCCGTGTTCTTCACCTATGTCGCGCATTACGACGGCGGAATGGGCGATCTCGCGCATTCCTATTTCCGCTACAACACGCATCTGGCACCGCTGCTCATGCTGAGCCTGGTGCTGCTCGCGCGCGCCTTTGCCGCGGAGCGCGGATGGGCCGAGGCCGGCCTTGCGCGCCGCGCCGCGCCTGCGGTCCTCGCCGCCGCGCTGGCCGGCCCGATCGTCTTCTTCGGCTATCTTCGCTTCGATCTCGAACCGGCGCAGCTGCGCGCCTGGCGGCTCGCCGCCGCGGCGGCACCCGCGCTCGACCGGGATCCGCGCCTCGCGCTGCTGCTGCCGGGCGACAATGGCAGCGTCGCCGCCATGCTCGACGCGCTCATTCGCTTTGCGCCGCCGCGTCATCCTGACGCGGCCCTGCGCCCGCTGGATCAGGCGACGCCGCAGGTGTTGGCGGCGCTTGCCGCGCGCGGCTATCGCTTTGCGCTGCTCTCCTGTGGCGCGGCCGGCATCGCCGAGGTGCCGCCGGCGCATGCCGCGCTGCTCGAGCGCGACGGCGCAGCCTGGCGGCCGGCGACGGTCTGGACCTATCCGCCGGCGCCACTTCCCGTGCGGCGTTCGCATGTCCTCGCCGACGCGCCGCTCTGCCTCTCCTCCGGTTGACACCGGCGGCGGCGCTGTCTATCGGCGGGGGAACGAAGCGTCGAGGGGGAAGCCGCGATGAAAATTGCCTTTGCCGAGCCCGGCCGGCCGAAATCCGGCACCATCGTCGTCGGTGTGCTGGAAGACAGGAAGCTGACGCCGACGGCCGCGGCGCTCGACAAGGAAACCGGCGGGGCGCTGCAGCGCGCCATCGCGGCGAGCCGCTTCACCGGCCGGAAAGACGAGGTCCTGGGCGTGCTCGCGCCGCCCCAGCTTGCGGTCGGGCGCGTCATGCTGCTGGGCCTCGGCAAAGCGGCGGCACTCGACGAAGCGGCCATGCAGGGTCTCGGCGGCAATATCGTCGCGCAGCTCAACGGCGTCGGCGAAAGCGAAGCGGCGGTGATGCTCGACCGCGTCGAGGGGATGAAGCCGAAGCCGGCCGAGGCTGCCGCCCATCTCGCTTTCGGTGCAACCCTGCGCGCCTACCGCTTCGATCGCTATCGCACCAAGGAGAAGCCGGATCAGAAGCCGAGCCTCAAGACGCTGACGGTGATGAGCCGCGAGGCCGCAGCCGCGCGGCGCGCCTTCGCGCCGCTGAAGGAGGTGGCGGAAGGCGTCTTCCTCACCCGCGATCTCGTCTCCGAGCCGGCCAACGTCATCTATCCCGAGACATTGGCGGCGGCGGCGCGCCAGCTCGGCAAGCTCGGCGTCGCGGTCGAGGTGCTCGACGAGCGGCAGATGAAGAAGCTCGGCATGAACGCGCTGCTCGGCGTAGGGCAGGGGAGCGTCAGGCCGCCGCGTCTCGTCGTCATGCAGTGGAAGGGCGGTGGCCGCGGCAAGGCGGCGCAGCCGGTGGCGTTCATCGGCAAGGGCGTCACCTTCGACACCGGCGGCATCTCGATCAAGCCCGCCGACGGCATGTGGGACATGAAGTGGGACATGGGCGGTGCCGGCGTCGTCATCGGCCTGATGCGCGCGCTCGCCGGGCGCAAGGCCAGGGTCAATGCCGTCGGCGTCATCGGCCTGGTCGAGAACATGCCATCGGGCGCGGCCCAGCGTCCCGGCGACATCGTCGCCTCGATGTCGGGCCAGACGATCGAAGTGCTCAACACCGATGCCGAGGGCCGGCTCGTGCTCGCAGATGCCCTCTGGTACTGCCAGGACCGCTTCAAGCCGAAATTCATGGTCGATCTGGCGACGCTCACCGGCGCCATCATCATCGCCCTCGGCAGCGAGCATGCCGGGCTCTTCAGCAACAATGACGAACTGGCGAGCCGCCTCGCCGAGGCGGGAGCCGGGGTCGGCGAGAAGATCTGGCGCCTGCCGCTCAACGACGCCTACGACCGGATGATGGACAGCGACGCCGCCGACATCAAGAACATCAGCGGCGGACGCGACGCGAGCAGCATCACCGCGGCGCAGTTCCTGCAGCGCTTCGTCAACGGCGTGCCCTGGGCCCATCTCGACATTGCCGGCACCACCTGGTCCAAGAAGGACGCCGCCACGGTGCCCAAGGGGGCCACCGCCTTCGGCGTGCGGCTGCTCGACCGCCTCGTCGCCGAGCATTACGAAGGCTGATGGCCGAAATCGGCTTCTATCACCTGCGCAGCATGCCGCTCGAGCGCGCGCTGCCGAGCATCCTTGAGCGCGGCGTCGCGGCCGGGCATCGCATCGTCGTCATTGCCGGGTCGAGCGAGCGGGTCGAGCACCTCAATGATCTCCTGTGGACTTACAGCGATGCGAGCTTCCTGCCGCATGGCAGCGCCCGCGACGGCAATGCCGAGCGCCAGCCGATCTGGCTTACCGCCGGCGACGAGAATCCGAACGCCGCGACGATGGTGGTGCTGGTGGATGGCGCGAGCTCGGCCGGCCTCGCCGGCTATCAGCGTTGCTGCGACATCTTCGACGGCAATGACGCGTCGGCGGTGGAAGCCGCGCGGCAGCGCTGGAAAGCGGCGAAGGAAGCCGGCCATCAGCTCGTCTATTGGGAGCAAAGCGACGGGAAGTGGGAGAGGCGCAGCACCGGGTAGCCCGTTGCTGCGGTGCAGCAGAGCCGCTATAACCCGCGGCAAAATTCCCAGCCCTGCAGGAGTTGCCCGCCCATGGCCGTCGAACGCACCTTGTCGATCATCAAGCCGGACGCGACGCGCCGGAACTTGACCGGCAAGATCAATGCCCGCTTCGAGGAGCGCGGCCTTCGCATCGTGGCGCAGAAGCGGCTGCGCCTCTCGCGCAATGAGGCCGAGCGGTTCTATGCCATCCATCGCGAGCGGCCCTTCTTCAAGGATCTCGTCGCCTTCATGACGTCCGGCCCGGTGGTGGTGCAGGTGCTCGAAGGCGAGAACGCGGTGGCGGCCAACCGCGACATCATGGGCGCGACCAATCCCGCCAATGCCGCGCCCGGCACGATCCGCAAGGATTTCGCCGAATCGATCGAGGCGAACTCGGTGCACGGCTCGGATTCCGCCGAGAACGCCCGGGCGGAGGTCGCCTTCTTCTTTGCCGACAGCGAGATCTGTCCGTAACGCTTTAATGGACGCGCGGCGTTTCGCGCATCAGCAGCGGGCTCGCGTGATGGTGGAGGAGGCGCCAGGCGCCGTCCTCCTTGATGAAGATGTTGGTGGCGGCGAGATGGCCGCCGGCGAGTTCTTCTTCGCACAGCACGATGGCGATCGAGCCGTAGACGAAGGCGACATCGTCATGGCACATCACCCGCGGCGCGTCGGGATTGCTGAGGATCTCGCGCCAGCTCGCCATCACCGTGCTGCGCCCGGCGAGCGGCATCCAGCCAGGATGAGTGCAGAGCACCGGCGCCTGGCGCGCCCAGAGCCGGTCCATGGCCGCGAGATCGCGGCCGGTGAAGGCGCGGTAGAATTCGAGATTGGCGGCGAGGACCGCATCGTTCTCGGTCATGGCGCGGCGCTCCTTGGACTGAGGGTGCGCCGCCGATGATGCGGCAGCGGCGCGGCCGAGGCTAGGGCGCACAGCGCTTCAGCGCGGCGAGCCGGGCAAGCTCGGCGTCGCGCTGGTGCAACGCCTGCGCTGCCGGCTGCCCGTCGAGGCTGGCGAGGCTCTGGGCGATGGCGCCCCGCTCGGTGGCGATCGTGTCGCAGGTCATCACCGCATCGGCCTGGGTGGAGCTCTCCGAGACCGCGGGGTCGGGCTGCCCGCTGTCGGCGGCGGGGATCACCGGGCGCATCGGGACGTCGATGGCGCCACAGCCTGCGAGGGCGAGGACGAGCACCAGGGCGAGCCGAGCGCGCCGGCGACAGGCCATCGGCCGCTGTCCGCGTTTTGTCATGTCCGACCATCTCCGAGCGCAACGCTCGTGGCAACTTAACATCTTGTAATCTCAAGGAATTGCCCAAACCGAGGAAACGCCGGCAAGGGCCGGCCGCAAACGCCGCGGGACCGGCGGTAAGCCTCCTTGGCTTAAGGGGGATTGCCGGCGGCGGCAATCTCCAATACCTCTCTGCGGCCATAAGTCCAGGAGGAGCCCGCATGAGCCGCCGCACCGGCGCCCAGGTTCTCGTCGATCAGCTCAAGATCCACGGTGCCGAGACCATCTTCTGCGTGCCGGGCGAAAGCTACCTCGCCGTGCTCGATGCGCTCTACGATGCCAATTCCATTCGCCTCGTCACCTGCCGACAGGAAGGCGGCGCGGCGATGATGGCGGACGCCTATGGCAAGCTCACCGGCGAGCCCGGTCTCTGCATGGTGACGCGCGGTCCCGGCGCGACCAACGCCAGCGCCGGGCTCCATGTCGCGATGCAGGATTCGACGCCGCTCATCCTGTTCATCGGCCAGGTGGCGCGCGATACGGTGGAGCGCGAAGCCTTCCAGGAGATCGACTACCGCCGCATGTTCGGTCAGCTCGCCAAATGGGTGGCGGAGATCGACGATCCCCGTCGCATTCCCGAGTTCCTGAGCCGCGCCTATTACACCGCGACCAGCGGCCGCCCCGGCCCGGTGGTTCTGGCCCTGCCCGAGGACATGCTGACCGAAGAGGTCGAGACCGCCGACGCGCAGCCTTACCGCCGCGTCGAGACCTGGCCGGGCGAGGCGCCGATGGCGCGGCTCGCCGAGCTGCTGCGCGCCGCCCGACGGCCCTTCCTGCTGCTCGGCGGCAGCGCCTGGGATGCCGACGCCGTCGTCGCCATCGAGCGCTTTGCCGCCGCCAACGCTTTGCCCGTCGGCTGCGTCTTCCGCCGCCAGGACCGCTTCGACAATGCGCATCCCTGTTATGCCGGCGATGTCGGCATCGGCATCAATCCCAAGCTGGCGCAGCGCATCAAGGACTCCGATCTGCTGATCGCGGTGGGGCCGCGGCTCGGCGAGATGACCACCGGCGGCTACACCCTCCTCGACATTCCGACGCCGGCGCAGCCTCTGGTCCATGTCCATGCCGATCCCGAAGAGCTCGGCCGGGTCTACCAGCCGGCGCTGGCCATCAACGCCACGCCGCGTGCTTTCGCGCGCGCCGCCGCGGCCTTGCCGGCGGTCGCGAGGCCGCCTTGGGCGGACGCGACGGCGGCGGCGCATCAGGACTATCTCGCGTTCCGCCGCCCGCCGCGCTCGCCCGGCGAGATCCAGATGGGCGAGATCGTGCTCTGGCTCGACGAGCACTTGCCGGCCGACGCGATCTTCACCAACGGTGCCGGCAACTTCGCCACCTGGGTCCATCGCTTCCGCCAGTATCGCCGCTTCGGCTCGCAGCTCGCGCCGACCAGCGGCTCGATGGGCTACGGTTTCCCGGCGGCGGTGGCGGCCAAGCTCCGCCATCCCGATCGCGCCGTCATCTGCGTCGCCGGCGATGGCGATTTCCTCATGACCGGGCAGGAACTGGCGACCGCCGTCCATCACCGGCTCGGCGTCATCGTGCTGGTGGTCAACAACGGCATGTACGGCACCATCCGCATGCATCAGGAGCGCCACCATCCCAACCGCGTCATCGGCACTGCGCTGCACAATCCCGATTTCGCCGCGCTGGCGCGGTCTTATGGCGCCCATGGCGAAGTGGTCGAGCGCACCGCCGATTTCCCTGCCGCCTTCGAGCGCGCCCGCGCCGCCGGCGGTCCGGCCATCCTCGAGCTCCGCCTCGATCCCGAGGCGCTCACCATCCGCCAGTCGCTCTCCGAGATCCGCGCCGCGGCGCTCGCCGGCGGCCATTGACGCCGCCGCGCGGCTGCATTGACGAGGTGCGTCCTTCGACAAGCTCAGGATAAGGACGTTTCTTTGCGGCATTTGCCGAATGCCATCCTCGGTTCGCCTCATCCTGAGCCTGTCGAAGGACGCACGACGGAATTGCAGTTGTCAGAGCGCGGAGTTGGGCCGCCGCTTGGGTTGAGGTATCATCGTCTGGCGACACGGGTGAGGAGGCTCCCATGGCACGCATGCGCGATTTCGTCCCCGCCGGCGTCATTCCCGCGTGCCTTCTGCCCTTCGATGAGGACTTCGCCATCGACGCGGCGGAATACCGGCGGCATCTGCGCGACGTCGCCGCGGTCCCGGGCCTTTCCGCCATCACGACGAATGCGCATGCCTCCGAGGTGCATGCCTGCAGCTTCGACGAGCAGCGCCTCGTGCTCGATCTCACCCTCGCCGAGATCGGCGATCGCCTGCCGGTGATCGCCGGCGTCTACGCCGATGGCAGCCTTGCCGCGGCGGAGATTGCGCGGATGGCGCAATCGGCCGGCGTTGCCGCGCTGCTGGTCTTTCCGCCCAACAGCATGAGCATGGGCGGCCAGCTCCGCCCGGAGATGGCGCTCGCCCATTTCAGCCGCATCGCCGACGCCACCGACCTGCCGCTCATCCTCTTCCAGTATCCGATGACGAGCGGCCTCGGCTACCCGTTCGAGACGCTGCTCCGCGTCGTCGACGCTGTGCCCAGCGTGCGTGCGGTGAAGGACTGGTGCGCCGATCCGATGCTGCATGAGCGGCATGTCCGCACGCTGCAAGGCTTGCCGCGGCCGGTGAACGTGCTGACGACGCACAGCGCCTGGCTCATGAGCTCGCTGGTGCTCGGCTGCCGCGGTCTCCTCTCCGGCGCCGGCAGCGTCATCGCCGACTTGCAGGCAGCGCTCTGGCGCGCGGTCGACGCGAAGGACCTGGCGACGGCGCAGGCGGTCAACGACCGCATCTATCCCGTCGTCCAGGCCTTCTACGCGCCGCCCTTCCTCGACATGCACAACCGCATGAAGGAGGCGCTGGTGCTGCTCGGCCGCTTGCGCCGCGCCGTGGTCCGGCCGCCGCTGATGAAGCTGCCCGCCGCCGAGATCGCGCGGCTCGCCGCGGCGCTCAAGGAGGCGGGCCTCGCCGCCGCCGGCGACCTCGCCGCGTGACGGCGCTCAGCCGGCGTGCCGCAGATGGCGCCGGCGCAGCTGCCGGAGCGCCGTGATGGCGAGCAGGGCGGTGATGAGATCGAGGCAAGCGACGATGACGAAGACCGCCGTCCAGCTTCCCGTCGCCTGCTTCAGATAGGCCGCCGCCGGACCGCCGAAGATCGAGCCGACGCCCTGGGCGATGTAGAGGAAGCCGTAATTGGTCGCGGCGAATTTCGGCCCGAAGGTGTCGGTGAGCGTCGACGGGAAGAGCGAGAAGATCTCGCCCCAGCCGAAGAAGACCAGGCCGGTCAGCACCACGAACATCACGGGTTTGTCGATGAAGGCGAAGAGCACCAGGATCGCCGCGGCCTCGAGCGAGAAGGCGAGCGCCATCGTCGCTTCGCGCCCGATATGGTCGGAGATCCAGCCGAAGAACGGCCGCGTCAGCCCGTTGGTGACGCGCGACAGGGTCAGCGACAGCGGCAGCGCGCCCATCAGCCCCAGCACCATCACGCCCGCCACCTTGAACTCCTTGGCAAACGGGCCGACGTTCGAGACCACCATGAGGCCGCTCGTCGACATCATCGTCATCATGACGAAGAGCAGCCAGAAGATCGGGCTCTGCAGCATCTCCAAGGGCGCGTAGCTGCGCCGCGTCTGCAGCTCGAGCTTCATCACCTCCGGATCGTAGCCCGGCGGCTTGTAGCCCTCCGGCGGGACGCGCAGGCCGAGCGCGGCGATGACGCCGATGGCGCCCTGGATCAGGCCCCAGACGACGAGCGTATGGGCATAGCCTGAGCTGCGGATCATGCTGTCGATGGGGAAGCTGGTGAAGAACGCGCCGAAGCCGTAGCCGGCGGCGGCAAGACCGGTCGCGAGCCCGCGCCGGTCCGGGAACCAGCGCACCATCAATCCGATGATGCCGACATAGATGATGCCCGTGCCGAAGCCGCCGATGACGCCATAGGTGAGATAGAGCGTGCCGAGGCTGCTGGCGAAAGCGGCCAGCACCCAGCTCCCGCCGGACAGGACCGCCCCCGCGGCGATGAGGTTGCGCGGCCCGAAGCGGTCGACGAGATAGGCCTGCAGCGGCGACAGGAAGGTCTGCAGGATGATCAGCAGCGAGAAGGTCCATTGCAGCTCGGCGAGCGTCGTGCCGAGCTTCTGGTTGAGCGGGCCGGTGAACAGGGTCCAGGTGTATTGCGGGCTCGAGATCGCCATCATCGCGACCACCCCGCAGAGCAATTGGCGCCAGCGGGTTCCCGCCGCCTCGCCCGTCGTCATCGCGGTTACCGACATAGGCTCTCTCCCCCGTTTGACTTGACAGCGCGGCGCCGCTAGCGACAGTGCCCAGTTCCGGCATCCGCACCACCAAGAATGCAAGCGGCATGCCAGCCTCTGTCAACTTTTTCGCGCGCCGCGGGCGCGCCGGCGAGGGCCTCGACCGTGACCAGCTTTACCACCCGTCCCGAGATCCGCGGCACATTCGGCGTCGTCGCCTCGACCCATTGGCTCGCTTCGGCGGCGGGCATGGGCGTGCTCGAGCGCGGCGGCAACGCCTTCGACGCGGCGGTGGCGGCGGGGCTGGTGCTGCAGGTCGTCGAGCCGCATTTGAATGGCCCTGCCGGCGAGGCGCCGATGATCCTCTGGGACCAGCGCCGCGGCGCCGTCGAGGTCATCTGCGGCCAGGGCGTGAGCCCCCAAGGCGCCACCATTGCCGCCTTCAAGCGCCTGGGCCTCGATCTCATTCCCGGCACCGGTCTGCTCGCCGCCTGCGTGCCGGCGGCGTTCGACGCCTGGATGCGGCTGCTGCTGGAGCATGGCACTCTACGCCTCGGCGACATCATGGCGCCGGCCCTGGGCTATGCGACCCGCGGCTATCCGGTGGTGCCGCGCATCACCGCGACGATCGAGACGGTGCGGCAGCTCTTCGAGACGGAATGGCAGAGCTCCGCCGCGATCTACCTTCCCGGCGGCCGCCCGCCGTCGCCCGGCCGGCTCTTCCGCAACCCGGTGCTGGCCGCGACTTATGAGCGGCTGCTGCGCGAGGCCGAAGCGGCGAGCCCCGACCGCGACGGCCAGATCGAAGCGGCGCGCCGCATCTGGGCCGAGGGCTTCGTTGCCGCGGCGATCGATCGCTTCTGCCGCACCGAGGAGGTGATGGACAGCTCGGGGCGGCGGCATCGCGGCCTCCTCACGGGCGACGACATGGCGCGCTGGCGTGCCGGCGTCGAGGCGCCGCTCCGCTTCGACTATCACGGCTATACCGTCTGCAAATGCGGGCCCTGGACGCAGGGACCGGTGCTGCTGCAGCAATTGGCGCTGCTCGAGGATTTCGATCTCGGCGCCATGGACCCGGTCGGGCCTGATTTCGTCCACGCCGTGGTCGAGAGCGCCAAGCTCGCCTTTGCCGATCGCGAGGCCTGGTACGGCGACCCCGATTTCGTCGACGTTCCCATCGCGGCGCTGCTGAGCCGCGACTATGCGAAGGAGCGCCGCGCGCTGATCGGCGAGACCGCCTCCTTCGAGCAGCGTCCCGGCGCGCCGGACGGGCGGACGCCGCGGCTCTATCGCGGCCCGACCGGTTCCGGCGCGGCGCTCGGCACCGGCGAGCCGACCATGGCGCGTGCCGGGACCGGCGAGCCGACCGCCGCGGATCTCCGCATCGATGTGCGCGGCGCCAGCATCGGCGATACCTGCCATCTCGACATCATCGACCGCTGGGGCAACATGGTCTCGGTGACGCCGAGCGGCGGCTGGCTGCACAGCTCTCCCGCCATTCCCGAGCTGGGCTTCGCGCTCGGCACGCGCATGCAGATGTTCTGGCTCGAAGAGGGCCTGCCGCTGAGCCTCGCGCCGGGGCGGCGGCCGCGCAGCACGCTGACCCCCTCCTTCGCCTTGAAGGAAGGCGAGCCCTACATGCCCTTCGGCACGCCCGGCGGCGACCAGCAGGATCAATGGTCGCTGCTGCTGTTCCTGCACCATGTCCATCACGGCATGAACCTGCAGGAAGCGATCGACTGCCCCGCTTTCCATACCGAGCACATGACGAGCTCGTTCTGGCCGCGCGCGGCGAAGCCTGGCCTCGTTGCCCTCGAAGGCCGCTTTCCGCCGGCGACAGTGGCGGCGCTGCGGCGCCGCGGCCATGAGGTGCAGCTCGGCGGCGACTGGTCGGAAGGGCGCCTTTCGGCCTGCGCCGCCGAGCGGACCCCGGAAGGCACCGTGCTCAAGGCCGGCGCCAATCCGCGCGGCATGCAAGGCTACGCCGTCGGGCGGTGATCCCGTGACCTGGTCGATGCTCGCGCTGGCGCTCTTTCGGGACGCGCGCGAGCCGTGAGCCAGGCTCTGCTCGAGCTGCGCGCGCTGCGCACCTCGTTCGCCGGCGAGGCCGGCGAGTTTCCCGCGGTCGACGGCGTCAGCTTCAGCCTTGCCGCCGGGCGCACGCTCGGGGTGGTCGGCGAGAGCGGCAGCGGCAAGAGCGTCACCGCGCTGTCGATCATGGGCCTGGTGCCCAGCCCGCCGGGCCGCATCGCCGGCGGCGAGGTGCTGTTCGAGGGCGTCGATCTGCTGCGGCTCGACGAAGCGGCGCTGCGCGAGCGTCGCGGCAACGCGCTCGCCATGATCTTCCAGGAGCCGATGACCTCGCTCAACCCGGCCTTCACCATCGGCGACCAGATCGCCGAGGCGATCCGCCGCCATCGCCGGGTGGCCAAGCGCGAGGCGCGGGCCCTCACCATCGACATGCTGCGCCGCGTGCGCATACCGGCGCCGGAACGGCGCTTCGACGACTACCCGCACAAGCTCTCGGGCGGGTTGCGCCAGCGCGCCATGATCGCCATGGCGCTCGCCTGCGGGCCGAATCTCCTCATCGCCGACGAGCCGACGACGGCGCTCGACGTCACCATCCAGGCGCAGATCCTCGACCTGCTGCGCCAGCTTCGCGATGAGACCGGCACGGCGATCATGCTCATCACCCATGATCTCGGCATTGTCGCCGAGCTCGCGCACGAGGTGGTCGTCCTCTATGCCGGCAAGGTGATGGAGCGCGCGCCGGTGGCGGCGCTGTTCGAGGCGCCGCAGCATCCCTACACCATCGGCCTGCTGGCCTCGATCCCGCGGCTCGAGACGACCCAGCGGCGGCTTCCCAGCATCGAAGGGGCGGTGCCGAGCCCGGCGGCGCTTCCCGGCGGCTGCCGCTTTCATCCGCGCTGCCCCTTTGCGATCGAGCGCTGCCGCGTCGAGGAGCCGCCGCTCGCCGAGCTCGCGCCGGGCCACGCGGCCGCCTGCTGGCGCGCGCCGCTCGAGGGCCCGGGCGCATGACCGGTGTGCTGCTCGAAGTCGAAGGACTGGTGAAGCACTTCGTCGCCGAGCGCAGCCTTTGGGGCCGCCCCCGCGCCAGCGTGCGCGCGGTCGATGGCGTCAGCTTCTCTGTCGCCGAAGGCGAGACCCTGGCGCTGGTCGGCGAGAGCGGCTGCGGCAAGTCGACGACCGGCCGGCTCGTCCTTCGCCTCATCGAGCCGACCGCCGGCAAGGTCGCCTTCGAAGGCCGCGACATCTTCGCTCTCTCGGGCGATGCCATGCGCGCGCTCCGCCGCGAGCTGCAGATCGTCTTCCAGGACCCCTACGCCTCGCTCAACCCGCGCATGACGGTCGGCGACATCATCGCCGAGCCGCTGGCGCTGCACGGCCTCTTTCCCCGCGCCGCGCGGGGGAGGCGCGTGGCGGAGCTGCTCGGCCTCGTCGGCCTCGCGCCCGAGCACGCGCGGCGCTATCCGCACGAATTCTCCGGCGGCCAGCGCCAGCGCATCGGCATCGCCCGCGCGCTCGCGGTCGAGCCGCGGCTCGTCGTCTGCGACGAGCCGGTCTCGGCGCTCGACGTCTCGATCCAGGCGCAGATCATCAACCTGCTGCAGGATCTGCAGGCGCGTTTCCGTCTCTCCTACATCTTCATCGCCCATGACCTCGCGGTGGTGAAGCACATCGCCGACCGGGTCGCGGTCATGTATCTCGGCCGGATCGTCGAGCGCGCGCCGAAGGCGGCGCTCTTCGCCGCCCCGCGCCACCCCTATACGCGGGCGCTGCTCTCCGCCGTTCCGCTGCCGGTTCCGGCGGCGCGCCGCGACCGTCTCATCCTGCAGGGCGACGTGCCGAGCCCGCTGTCGCCACCGGCGGGCTGCCGCTTTCACACGCGCTGTCCCTTTGCGCAGGAACGCTGCCGCCAGGAGGAGCCGCAGCTCGAGAGCACCGGCGACGGTCACGCCGCCGCCTGCCATTTCTGGCGCGACCTGCCGCCCCCTCCGGCGCCGCCCACGCCGCCCCCGGCGACGGCGCGGCTCGCCCGGCTTCAGGCGGCCTTCGGCCTACCCGAGTGAGCTGCTATGGTGCGCGGCGTTGCGGGGCGCTTCGGAGGGGGATGAACATGCGCGGGATCAGGGCGTTGACGGTGCTGGCGGGCGCGGTGCTGCTGCTCGCCAGCGGGGCGGCCATGGCGGCGACGACGCTCCGCATCGGGCTTGCCGAGGATCCCGATGCGCTCGATCCGACGCTTGCCCGCACCTTCGTCGGCCGCATCGTCTTCGCTTCGCTCTGCGACAAGCTGTTCGATATCGGGCCCCATCTCGAGATCGTGCCGCAGCTCGCCACCGCCTACAGCTGGTCGGCAGACAACAAGGCGCTCACCATCCAGCTCCGCCGCAACGTCCTCTTCCAGGACGGGACCCCGATGGATGCCGCCGCGGTCAAATACAGCATCGAGCGCCACCTCAAGATGCCGGGCTCCAACCGCAAGGGCGAGATCTCGGCCGTGACCGGCGTCGACGTGATCGACGATCATACCGTGCGGCTCGACCTCGCGACGCCCTTCGCGCCGCTGCTCGCGCAGTTGACCGACCGTGCCGGCATGATCCTCTCGCCCAAGGCCGCCGCGGCCGAAGGCGACAAGTTCGCGGCGCACCCGGTCTGCGCCGGCCCGTTCAAATTCACCCAGCGCGTGGCGCAGGACCGCATCGTCCTCGACCGCTTCCCGCAATACTGGGACAAGGACAAGATCCATATCGACCGCATCGTGTTCATGCCAATCCCCGACGCGTCGGTGCGGCTCGCCAACCTGCAATCGGGCGGCCTCGACATGATCGAGCGCGTCTCGCCGGCCGATCTCGCGCAGATCAAGGGCAATCCCGGTCTCGCGACCGCGTCGATCGTCGAGCTCGGCTATCAGAGCCTCGCGATCAATGTCGGCCGCGGCGCCGGAGCGCATAACCCGCTCGGCCGCGAGGCGAAGCTGCGCGAGGCGCTCGATCTCGCCATCGACCGCGACGCGCTCAACCAGGTGGTGTTCGAAGGGCAGTTCCAGCCCGGCAATCAATGGGTCCCGCCCAACAATCCCTACTACGACACGGCGCTGCCGGTGCCGAAGCGGGATATCGCCAAGGCCAAGGCGCTGGTGCAGCAGGTCGCCCACGGCGAGGTGACGGTCGATCTCATGGCGCCCAATGATTCCCTCCAGATGCAGGTGGCGCAGGTGCTGCAAGCCATGGCCAAGGAGGCGGGCATCAACCTCAACATCCAGGCGACCGAGTTCGCCTCCTCGCTCGGCATCGCCGAGAAAGGCGATTTCCAGCTCTATCTCTTTGCCTGGAGCGGCCGCACCGATCCCGACGGCAATCTCTACAACTTCATCGCCTGCAAGGGTCCGCTGAACTACAGCGGCTATTGCAACCCCGCGCTCGACCGCGAGATCGACGCGGCGCGCGCCACCGAGGATCCGCACCAGCGGGCGCAGCTCTATGCCAAGGTCGCGCAAACGGTGCTGAGCGATCGCCCGGTGATCTATCTCTATCACCGGCGCTGGATCTACGCCTACAGCAAGCACCTCACCGGCTTCACCCCTTACCCCGACGGCCTCATCCGCCCGCAAGGCCTGAGGCTGCAATAGCCGCGGAGGTGATCCCATTGAGGTAGGATCGAGCTTGCCGATCGGGCTTTCGCTGCTTCCGCCGCGTTTTGCCGCAAGTGTGGCATCGCTTTTGCTGCTGCCGCGGAGGAAATCCTAGCGCCCATGCTCGCCTATTTCCTCCGCCGCCTCGCCGTCATCGTGCCGACGCTGTTCTTCGTCTCGATGCTCATCTTCGGGCTGCAGCAGCTCCTGCCCGGCGACCCGGCGCTGGCGCTCGCCGGCGAGGAGCATGATCCCGCGGTCATCGCCTATCTCCATCAGCGCTATCACCTCGACCAGCCGCTGCCGGTGCGCTACGCGCTCTGGCTCGGCGGCGTGCTGCACGGCGATCTCGGCGACTCCATCCGGCTCGATCGCCCGGTGCTCGACCTCGTTCTCGAGAAGCTGCCGGTCACCGCCGAGCTCGCCGGCCTTGCCATTCTCTTCGCGCTGATCATCGGCATTCCCGCCGGCGTGCTCTCGGCGGTCAAGAACGGCGGCTGGCTCGATTACGCCGCCAACCTTTTCGCCCTCTGGGGGCTGAGCATTCCCAATTTCTGGCTGGGCTTCCTGCTGATCCTGCTGTTCTCGGTGAAGCTCGGCTGGCTCCCGGCCTCGGGCTATGTCAGCCCGAGCGAGGACCTCGTCCAGAATCTCCGCGCCATGATCATGCCCGCTTTCGTCCTCGGCAATGCCATCGCCGCGGTGATGATGCGCCACACGCGCAGCGCGATGTTGCAGGTGCTGGGGCAGGACTATGTCCGGACCGCGCGCGCCAAGGGCCTGCCCGAGCGCGTCGTCGTCCTGAAGCACGCCTTGCGCAACGCGCTGGTGCCGGTGGTGACCCTGGGGGCGCTCGAATTCGGCCAGCTGCTCTCGGGCGCGGTGCTGACCGAGCAGGTCTTTACCATTCCCGGCTTCGGCAAGCTCATCGTCGACGCCGTCTTCAATCGCGATTATGCCGTGGTTCAGGGCGTCGTGCTGTGCACGGCCACGGCTTATATCGTGCTCAATCTTTGTGCCGACCTCGCCTATTTCGCGGTCAATCCGCGGCTTCGCGCATGAGCGCGGTCGGGCTCGACCTGGCGCACGAGCTGCCGGCGCAGGAGCGGCCCTGGCGCCGCGCGCTCGGCCGCTTGCGGCGCCGGCGCGGCGCGCT